>JBAZDT010000024.1:0-8753 GCA_041654325.1 Bacilli bacterium
TTTGTTCGGCAAGATAGCGGACGGCGGCAAAGCACTTTAGATGCAAAGAAATGCGGTTATTGGCAAGGTTAGATGTCGCCGATTCGTTAGTCTTCCGATAAAAATAGAGGGGATCGGTGATTGTGATCGTTTTTCGAGCAGCGGCGTAAAGGGAGAAGTTCATCAAAAAATCTTCGAACATAATGAGTTTGCTCGAGACCGGCAAATGCGTGTTTTTGATCAGTTCGCTACGATACATCTTCATCGGCATATAACCGCGAATATTAAAGTCGCGAAGCAAAGCGCTTACGCCACCAACTTGATCGTAAGTCCTTTTTTTTGCGAGGATGTTGCGGCTTATCCTACCACTTGGCATTATCTTCACATATGAGCAATTGACGATATCGACATTCGTGGTCGTTATCGCTTCATGCATGCGCCTGACGAATGACAATTTATACATATCGTCGCTATCAAGAAAGCAGATATACTTGCCCTTTGCTTCCTCGACTCCGCGTTTGCGGGCAAAGCCAACTGATAAATCCTTGGTGATGATATGGCGAAGGTTCTTGTGCCGTAGGGAAAAATGGCGGATGATTTGTTCACTATGGTCGTTTGATCCATTATTGATGACGATAACTTCAAAAGGGTAGTCAAAATCTTGTAGCAAAGCGCTAAAAAGGCAATCGGAAAGATATTTTTCGGAATTGCGGACAGGGACGATAATGCTGACTTCGATATTTGTGTTCATGACTCTAAATGTCGCACAGCAATATTATCACAAAAATAAGGAGAAAATTATAGTCCGCTCATCGAAGCGAGATTTTCATAAAGAAGGGCACAGTCGTAAGTCACAGCCATTGAAGTGAGATAAATTTCTGTTCCGTCGGTCTTTTTAAAGCCGAAATATGGGCTGGAAGTGTTGATGACGAGTTGCTGGACTAATGTCTTGTTCCATTTGGCAAGGACAATTGTTTGGACTGCGGTATAACTTGACAGTTCACCGTATACATCACTTTCGAAATACGTCAATTGTGACCATGTTTTCGATTCGATGTTGATTGTGATTTGATGAGGGCACAGCATCGGCTGTGAATTTTGCACGAGACCGCCATCTGCATAGTTTTCTAAAACGACATGGGCATCGCCCTTTTTGGTGACATAGCGGTAATGCATCTCGGTATAGCGACTTGGGGTTGCGTAAAAGTCAGTCATATCCCAGCGGACGGAAGTGCCTATTCCGGCGGGAGTGTTATCTGGGGTCAAGTATATCGTCTGAATATCCTCAACTCCTTTATTGGCAAGAGCCTCGCTTTGATTCGAGAGATTTGGAATAGAAAGGATAGTGAAGAAAACGACGAAGATGCTAAGCAACGAAGCGATGGTTATGTAAATTTTATTAGGTGTTCTCATCAATTCTCCCCCTTCCCAAACATGCGGCGAGTTTTAGTACATACGTACAAAAACATCGAACGTGTGAAATAATAACACAACCAGTGAGCATTTAAAAGATTTTAAAGCACAAAATTAGTAAACAAAGAGTATAAACAAAACTATAATATATAAATATATTATACAAAAAAATGGAAGCGCTTCATAATTATGACAAAAAGCATAGAATGTCTAAAAAAATACCTCGAAATTAGTTAATTTCTTTTAAAAAAGCACACAAGAATTATGTTATTAATGTCTCAGAATTTTAAACAAATTATCATCTTAATATTCGACTTCAGGGATTGCAAGAGGGTTTCGACCCGAGAATTGGGCGTCGTATAAGTCGGCGTAAAAGCCCTTCTTCGCAAGCAATTCTTGGTGGTTGCCGATTTCGACAATCTCCCCTTTTTGCATGACGATGATTACCTTGGCGTTTTTAATTGTCGAGAGGCGGTGGGCGATGATAAAACTTGTTCGTCCAACCATCATCTTGTTCATCGCATCTTGAATGGCGACTTCAGTTCGCGTATCGACACTCGATGTGGCTTCGTCGAGGATGAGAATTTTCGGACGGGAAACAATTGCTCGTGCGATTGTCAGCAATTGTCTTTGACCTTGTGAAATATTTGTTCCTTCTTCGTTTAAAACGAAGTCGTAGCCACCCGGTAATGTCTTGATGAAGTGGTCAGCGTGAGCTTGTCTGGCGGAGAATTCGACATCCTCGTCAGTGGCATCGTTGCGGCCGTAGCGGATATTATCGCGGATCGAACCTGAGAAGAGCCAGGTGTCTTGCAAGACCATGCCGATAGCTCCGCGCAGGACGCCCCGCTGATAATCGCGGATATTGATGCCGTCGAGAAGGATGCGCCCGCTATTCACTTCATAGAAGCGCATGATGAGATTGACGATTGTCGTCTTGCCTGCTCCGGTCGGGCCAACGATAGCAATGCTATCGCCAGTGCTGACTTGCAAATTGAAATCCTTGATAAGTGGTTTATCGGGAGTGTAGCTGAATTCGACATTTTCAAAGGTGATTTCGCCCTTGATATTATCTTCGGTGGCAATTGCATCTTTGGTCTCTTGTTCCATCTCGTCTTCATCGAGCAATTGGTGAACGCGTTCGCCAGATGCCAAAACAGATTGGATAATGCTCGAAATTTGACCGATTTGTTGGAAAGGTTGCTGGAACATCTGCAAGAAAATAAAGAAGGCAACCATATTACCGGGATTCTCCAAAAAGCCACCGACGACGCTGACGCCGATAAAGCCGAGATTGTTGATAAAGCGCATTGTCGGGAAGATGAAACCAGAAAGCCATTGTGACTTGCGGTCAGCTTTCATCATCCGATCATTGACTGTTTCAAAGACTTCGGCAGCATCTTTTTCTTTGTTGAATAATTTGACGATTTTAAAACCTGAGTAATTTTCCTCGACAAGGGAGTTTAATTGCCCGAGTTCGGCGCGGTATTTCTTGAATTCCTTTTGCGATTTGACGGCGATTATTACCGTGAAGAGAACCGTGAAAGGCAAAATAGCCATCGCTACCAAGGCGAGTTTCCACTCGGTGATGAACATCGCGACAATCACCCCGACAAAGATGGCGATACCGGTGATTGTCTGATTGACGATTGTGCTCATGTTCCGCGAAATATTGTCGACATCGTTAGTGCCCTTGGAAAGAATTTCGCCGAATGTGTACTTGTCGAAATAACTAAGGGGCATCCGGTCCAGTTTTTGTTTTATCTGCTCGCGGACATTATATGCATAATCCGCGGAGATTTTGACGACGATCCAGTCGGCGAGCCACGATAGGAACGAGGCGCCGACATAGAAGGACATCATGATTCCAAACTGTTGGAACACGCCTTCCCACTGAACGCGGAAGACGCCTCCGATAAAGAGGATATATGTTGAGATTAAATTATTTACTAATAATCCAAGGAAGATCGGAATTAGAACGGAGAGGACCGCCGAAATGATTAAAATAATGGTCACAAAAATAAAAGTACCGAGCAAAGGCCTAAAATCCTGAAGCATCTTTTTAATCGTGCGCTTGTAGTTTTGCGGTTTGCTGCCCATAAGAGCGTTTGTGGAACGCGGCATTATTCATCACCGCCTTCCGTTAGAAGAATTTGCTTTTTCATCTCGAGGGTCCGTTTGATTTCGCTTTCGTCCATCTGCGAGAAAACGATTTCCTGATAGACCTCGCAGGTTTTTAACAATTGCTGATGTTTACCCTGTCCGACGATTTTTCCTTCGTTTAACACGATGATGTTATCAGCGTCCATGATCGATGAAACGCGTTGGGCGACAATAATCACGGAAGAAGTTTTCGTGTAGTTTTTTAGTGCGGTTCTCAAACGAATGTCGGTCTTGAAATCAAGAGCCGAAAAAGAATCATCGAAAATATAAATTTCCGGTTTTTTGACTAGTGCTCTTGCGATGGCGATTCTTTGCTTTTGGCCACCGGAATAATTTTTGCCGCCTTGTGCGACTTCAGCATCGATGCCGTTTTCCTTGCGGGCGACAAAGCGCGAAGCTTGTGCGACTTCTAATGCCGTGTTAATTTCTTCATCGGTAGCATCTTTTTTACCAAAGAGCAAATTGCTGCGAATTGTTCCCGAGAAAAGCAAAGCTTGTTGAGGAACAAAACCAATTTTATCGCGCAGATCTTTTTGCGAATATTCGCGGATATCGATGCCGTCGACGAGAATCCGGCCGGCGGTTACGTCATAAAAGCGCGGTATAAGATTGATGATCGAAGATTTACCACTGCCCGTCGAGCCGATGATGGCCGTGACTTTGCCTGGTTTCGCTTCAAAGGAAATATTGTGTAATGTCGGAGCCTCGGAAAGCGGGAAAGTGAAAGTCACATCTTCAAACTGGACATGACCGCGTTCTTCGCTCGTGTTTGTTTTCACCTCTTGTGGGTCATGGATAACGATTTTAGTGTCGAGAACTTCATTGATGCGCCGGGCGCTGACGCTGGCTCTTGGGAACATGATCAGCATCATCGAGAACATCAAAAACGCCATCATGATGTGAATCGCGTATTGCGATGTTTCGAAGATGGCTTCAAGATTAAAGTTCTCGGCTGTGCCATCGATCATCGAGAAACCAAAGATAAAAATGGCAAAATAAGTTAAATCAAAGACAATCGAGATAACTGGGTTGGCAAAAGACATCGTCCGACCAACCTTTGTGATCATCTTGGTGAAGTTAGCGTTGACCTTAGAAAAGCGTTTACCTTCACGACCCTCTTGATTAAAAGCGCGGATGACGCGAACGCCAGTCAGTGATTCACGTAGTACCTGCGTGACCTTGTCGGTCGCCTCTTGAATCTTTTTGAATAGTGGCATGGCGATTGAGAACAGAATGATAATCGTAATAACGATTAAGGGAATGGAAAAAGCGAGAACTAAGGCTAATTTAGGGTCGGTTGTCAAAACGCGGATGATGGCGACGATTAGAATTACGGGAGACATGATGATGGTTCTTAGTCCCATGACAATAATCGCTTGAACTTGCTCAATATCATTAGTTGTGCGCGTTATCAACGAGGCCGTTCCAACGCTGTCGTAATCGCCAAGCGCGAACGATAAAACCTTATTATACATTTCAGCGCGTACTTTTTTGCCAAAGTAGGCTCCGATATATGAAACTAAAAGCGAGATGCAAAAAGCGAGGGCAATTGTGCCAAGCGCGATGATGATCATCAAAATGCCGATGTCTAAAATGGCAGTAACCTTATCAGGCACGATTGTCCGCCCAGTGGCGATGCTGGTGATGTCGCCCATGTAGTCGGGGAGCATCAATTGAACATAAGCTTGTCCAGCTAAAAGGAAAAAAACGACGAGGATAAGCCACAGTTTAGGTTTAAGGTAACGGAAGAGTCTAATCATTAATAACTCCCTTTACGCGTGAATAGATTCATGATGATATCTGAGCTCGGTCGCGTCGCCTTCTCAGTCATACTGAGACGAGTGTAGCACAGCCCTTTGATTGTCGAAAAGTAAATAATCGCATATTCGCGTGGTTCGCCCCCTGCAATGTCGCCTTCCTTTTGACCGCGGATAATCAGTTCGACAAAAAAATCAAAAAAGGAGATACGGTTTTTCTTCTTGTCACTTTCGATCGTAATGGGCAAGGTTTTTTGAAGGTGCATGTTCATAAACATGTTCAAAAGATAAGGTGCTTCATCCATTTTGTATATGTCTTGTAACATGTTATCGACAATGAGGCGCACACCATCAATGGCTTTCATTCCTACGAAATTATCCGATTTATTCCTCTTTAGTATTTCGTATTCCTCCGCCATTTTCAGAAGGTCGAAAAAGACATCAGCCTTATTTCTGTAGTAATGGTAAAAAAGGCCATGCGAACAATGTGCTTCTTTTGTGATATCGCCGACGACGACCGAGTCGTATCCGCGAATCGAAAAGAGGCGCAAAGCGGTAAGCAAAATATTCTGCTTTCTCTGCTCTTTGATGAGTTGGTTTTGTTCTGGCGTCTTTGGCATATATCGATCCCCCCGAATGTTTGATTGACAAAGTTGTCAATGGCAGTATAACCTTTATGGTTAAGTCGTTCAAGGGCCAAACTGCATAAATTTAATTCATTAAAAAAGAGCACATAGTGCTCCATTTTGTGGCGACCTTATAAATTATTTCGTCTCTTTAGAAGGTTCCTTTTTGAAAAGTTTATTTATTAAAGTGAGGACTTTTGGTTCCAGGTATCGAAGAAGGTAGAATAAACCGATAGCGGCTCCGATGGCAAATATGATTCCAAAGATAACATCGGTCGGCCAGTGGACGCCGAACCAAAGACGGGAGAAAGCGATTAATCCGGCAATAATCACGGCTGGAATACCGATTTTGCGGCTATGCATCATGATCATAGTCGCACAAGCGACGGAGGCGACGGTGTGGCCGGAGAAGAAAGACGTGCTGTCAGGAATTTCGGCAAAGCCGAGAACAATCCCATCGCCATAGAACATCGAGACAACGTAAGTCTGCAAATTGATGGCGTCAGGATAAACCGCAATCGTCGTGTCATAAAATGGCCGGGCGCGATTGCAGATGAGCTTGATAATATAATTATTGGTCCCACCGATTAAGGCATATGCAAGAATCACATAAATGCCAATTCGGCGCGTTTTCTTGAAAAAGAGCATGACGATGCCAGAAGTTATCCAGATGATTCCCTTGTCACCCAACAAAGTGATTATGAAGAAAACATAATCGATAAATGTTCCGTGAAGACTATTGAGCCAAAGAAGGAACGCCATTTCCCATTGACCCAGATCCCAAGCAACACCGACGTTTTCCAATCCTTCGACAAGGTTAATTAAAAATGTCATAAGCTCTTTGCCTCCTCAATCTTGCTTTTTTCTTTTCGGCTGTAGCGGACGAACATATATGAAATTGCCCCGCCGATGATTAAAGCAATTCCGGCGATGACGATTTCCCACCATCTGACGCCGACAGTCAAATAGTATTCATATATTTCATAATTGAAATAAATAGCGGCTAATGATCCAAAAATAATCCCGATGATTGCATAGAATGTCCCAATTCGATATTTTTTTAATAAAAACTCCATCATTTTCGATGAGACAATAACGCCGGCCAAAACACCGACAGCAAGACTAGCCAATATCGAAAGCGAGGCCCAGACATTGGTCCAAGCGAGAAAATTATCAATCAAATTGAGAGTTGGAGTATAGAAACCGAGAACAATCAAAATCATCGATCCTGATATTCCTGGCATCACGAGGGCAAACGCCGAAATGAAGCCAGCACCGATGATGAGAAGATATAACCACCACGGGCGCGAATCGTAGAGGAACTGGATATCTAACTTGAAGATGACGGAGAAAACGCCGAGGGCAATTGCGAGAACAGCGGAAACAACTAAAGCGATTATATGCGAGGGCTTAACTTTAGCGGAACGCACCTCATCAAAAATGCCCGGCATACCTCCAGCGATAAAACCCGCGAACAAGGTGACCATAACAATCATGATGTGTTCAAAGGCGAGTTTGAACGGGTACCAGCATATAAGAATGGCAATTGCTGCGCCAATGGCAATCGGAAGAAGGGTTTTAACAGAAGTTAAAAAATGCTTTGCTAAATTATTAATTGAGTTGATTATCTTGTCATAAATGCCGAGGATAACAGCCATCGTTCCGCCGCTGACCCCGGGGATGATAAAAGCTACACCAATAGCTAAGCCTTTTACCGAATCCGCTAGTTTGCTTTTAAAACCGTTTTTCATAACTTCACGATAAATATTACAACATTAAAGCCATTTGCGATAGCGACATTGCATTTTTAAATGCTAGTAAGGTTTTGGCTTGATATAATATTTTGAGTAGGCAACAAAATGAAATTAATTATCGGCTTAGGCAACCCAGGAAAAAAATATGAAAAGACGCGGCATAATTTAGGGTATCGAGTTATCGATCGTCTTGCCGATTCTTTCGGTTTCGATATCGATAAAGAAGCTTTTAATGGTTTGTACGCTAAAGAAGTCATTTTCGACCAACCGGTAATCTTGTTCAAACCGACGACATACATGAACTTGTCAGGGCAAGCCGTTCAGACGATAAAAGCTTATTTTAATGTCGACTTGAACGACATTATTATCATCTATGATGATATGGCTTTGGAACCAGGAAAGGTTAGACTCCGCCCGTCAGGTTCAAGCGGAGGTCATAATGGCATGCAAAACATTATCGATTTGCTCGGCACTGACGAAATTAAGCGCCTGCGACTTGGAATCGGCGAGCCTGAATTTGATGGAATGGACTATGTTCTTGGTAAACCGAGCAAAGAGCAAGCGCCACTTATCGACATCGCAGTCGGAGAAGCAAGTGAAGCCATAAAAGAATATCTGCGGAACGGGTTCAATTCAGCCATGGCAAAATTTAACTAGAGGGAATTTATCTGAACGAACTTCTTAAAGTAATCGAAAAATCAAAAGCCTTTACCTCCCTCCTTGAAAAAAGAGGGACTTTTGTCGTTGATGACACGATCGGAATCTCCCTTCTATTCGCGTCTCTTTTCCGCAAAAAGCCAGCCAATTACGCAATAATTACCTCGAATTTATACAACGCTCAGAATGTCTATGAACTCCTTGTGAGTTTTATCGGAGAAGAGAATGTTTTACTCTTCCCCAACGACGATTTATTGCGTGCCGAAACCATCACTTCATCAAAAGAATTGATGGCCCAACGTCTTTTCGTAATGCACGCCTTGCAAAGTACAAGCGCCAAAATACTAGTCGCTCATGGAGCCTCATTAATGCGCTTTTTACCTTCGCCGGACATTTTTAGAAAC
>JBAZDT010000025.1:0-8375 GCA_041654325.1 Bacilli bacterium
TAACGCTTGGGGGTTAAATTATACAAGTAGAAATAAAATGGAGGTTCCTATCGGAGTTGAACCGACGATCATTGAGTTGCAGTCAATTGCCTTACCACTTGGCTAAGGAACCAGCGCAAGTAATTATAGCAAAACGCAATTGACCGTTCAATAAGTAATAAATTACTTCAAAATGTCTAGCGGCGCGAAGAGGAAGTTTGTTCGCGGCGTGCGCGACGATTCTTTTTCGTCAAGCTCTTGCGATAGAAGAAGAAGCCGCCAAAGCCTGCCACCGCCAAGGCGCCGACCGCAATTAAGGCGATGGCCCAGCCTGGTAGCGAACTCGACTTAAATTCTTCCCACATCGCGAGCACGTATCGGTTGTTATCGCCAAAGTCGCGCATCAAGGAAAGACGAGGAATCATATCCGCTTCAGGATATTGAGCATAGAGTTGGCGACCGACGCTTTCCTGCTCGATATAGATGACGGTTTCGGTATCCACCGTATCGCCGAAGAAATATGTCAAGTCATAAGCCACATAATTTTCCGGATTGGCCAAAGGCGTTTCCCATTCCTCACCGCGAACATCGTACCATTCGTGGACCAGGGCGTTGATGTCTTCACCGCCGATAAATGAGCTGTAGCCGATATAATCCATATTTTGGGCGGCGTTAACGGGGTCGGATAAAAAGTTCAAAAATTTAGCGGCTAGCTCCTTATTCAAGGATTCACTCTTGGGCATCACCCAACCATCAAACCAGATATTTCCGCCCGTTTCCGGCATCGTATAGTACAGTTCGGTGCCGAGTTCTTCCTCGGCTTGGTTCATCGCATAGACGGCATCGCCACTCCACGCGAGATTGATGCCGATTTTGCCGGTGACGATATCTTGCTTTCCAGAGTCGTTTTCGAAACCGTAAATATTCTCTTTGAGAATCAATAATTCTTCTTTGACTAACGCGACCGTTTCCGCATCGCAGCGGTTATATATTTCGGTCAATAATTGGTTATAGGTGACGAGGTTGTTTTCGTACGTGTCAAGGTCATTGTAAGTTGGCGATTCAGGATCGAGATACATCGCCTGCAAAGCGCGTATTTCCTGATCGTAAACGCGCATGATGCCAACCGAATAGGTTTCGCGCATCGAATCTTTTAGGGAAATAGTGTCCTGGTATTTTTCATCCCAGAGCGAGTTCCAGTCTTCCATGTCGAGCATCACTGCTTCGGGGCTGAGCCCTTGGCTTGCAAAAGCGGGGTATATTGGATTAAAGAGGATGCCAAAGGTCCCCCACATGTAGCCGACGGCGTATTCGGAGACAGAATGAAGTTCGTTGGTGGTCTTATTTTTCGCTTCGAGATTTTCGAAAATGGTTTTCAGATAAGGCGAGGCATATTGCTCATAGTTTGGGATGTTGACCGCGACATTATCAAGCGGTTCGAGCATATCGTTGGCGATCATCTTTTGAATCATGTAGTCGCTTGGGCAAACAAGATCGTAGACGGACTTGCCGGTTTGCAGCGAATTGAGCATCGTCTCGTTCGTGTCGAAAGTATCGTAGACAACCTCGACTTCGAGGCCCTCGCTTTCCAACATAAAATCCTCGAATTGATCGACGAGATTTTTCGCATCATAGCCATTTTCGGGGTCGTTGAGGTAGATGTAGTCTTCCCAGTTTAAAACGCGGAGCACTTGGCTTCCGCCTTCGTGTGGCGTCGTGTTGGAACAACCTGCGAGTAAAAGCGCGGAAAAAAGCACAGCCGAAGTCGTCGATAAGGTTTTCTTAAAATTCATGGTTTTCCCTTCCTTTGCGAATCTTCTTCACATCTTTGTTTTTATTACGGTAGACAGTAATACCGATAACAACGAGGAGAACGACAAGAAAAATAATGAGGGTCAGAGCCCGCATTTCAGGCGGAATCGGGCCGCGCTTAATTTTGGCTTGGACGAGAGTCGAAAGCGTTTCGATCGTCCCTTCGCCATTAAGAAGACCAGTGCCTCTGGTAAAGGCCGTGATGATAAAATCATCAAGTGACAAGGTTAGCGATAGGAGGAAGCCAGAAAAAATACCTGGCATAATCTGGGGAATGATTACCTTCCAAAGCGCTTTCTGCGGCGTCGCCCCTAAATCGAGGGCGGCTTCGTAAAGATGGGGATCGAGTTGCATTAATTTCGGGCGCACGGAAATATAGACAAAGGGCACCGATAAAACGACATGACCGGCCAGCAAAGTCCAAAAGCCGAAAATAGTCCCACCCCGGAAAATAATGCTGCCGACGAAGACGAATAGGACCGTCAGCGAAAGCGCCATGACAATCTCGGCGTTGACGATTGGGATCTGCGTGATTCCCTCGATCGCTTTCTGGGCGCGTTTTTTACTGTAAAATGCCCCGATGGCACCAGCTGTGCCGAGCAAAGTTGAGATGGCGGCGCTGATCAGAGCGATAATCAGAGTGTTGCCGAGGGCCACCATAATTTCTTGGCTTTGGAAAAGGCGCGCGTACAAATTGAGAGAAAAACCAGTCCAAACGCCGACGTTTGTCGCTTCGGTAAAGGAAAAAGCGATCAAGACCAAAATCGGAAGGTACATCAAAAAGAGAATTAGATAGATGTAAATGCTGGCGAACAGCTTCTTACTCTTTACCATAGCTGACTACCTCTCGAGGCAAAATCATCTTTATTGAAGCGCCGGGAAATGAGCAAGGTAATGCCGACGATAGCCAGCATGATAAGGGCCATAAACGAACCATCGTTCCACTGCGAACTCGAGAAATTGAGGTAGATCGAGTTGCCAAACAGGGTAATTTTTCCTTCGGAAAGAACATCAGAAATAACATAACTTGACATCGTGGGCATGAAAACCATCGTCGAGGCCGAGACGATGCCAGGTAGAGACTGAGGCAAGATCGACTTTGTGAAAACTTGAAAGGGATTGGCTCCGAGATCGGCGGCAGCTTCAATCTGGCTTTGATCGAGTTTTAACATCGTTGAATAAAGAGGCAAGATCGTAAATGGCAAGAAGTTATAGACCATGCCGACCATCGTCGCAAAGTAGGGATATTGCCCGCCATTGATACCAATCCAAGCAAGAAGGTCGCGAGTCGCACCGGTCCGCAAGACGAAATTAATCCACATCGGCATGACAAAGAGCAAGACGAGAACCGTATTTGTATTATATTGTTTGCGAGCGAGAAAATAGGCGAGTGGATAGCCGATTATCAAGCAGAGCAAAGTGTTCAAGATGCCGATGAAAAAAGAAACGAGCAAAACATTAAGTTTTGTCGTCGAAGAAAAAAAGCGGACTAGGGAATCAAAGGATAATTCCCCGCCGGCATTTGAAAAAGCATAATAGACGATCAGCAAGATCGGGATGATGACGAAAAGAGCCAGGAAAAGGCCGTAGGGAATGGCCAAATACTTGCGCTTAAAGCTCATATTTAGCGACGTCTCCTTTAATTCTTAATCTGATTTTGTCAGGTGCGACGTTGATTGAAACAACATCTTTCTCATTGAAGACATACTGTGTATCGACGACGAAATCTTCTTCATCCTCCGTCCGCACCATGTATTGATAATGGTCGCCGAGGTAGATTAAGGAAATGACCGTGCCTGTGGTTTGGCCTTGCGACACGTCATCGGATAACTCGATATCGGCAAGATGGATTTCAGCGACGACATCGGCGTCTTTAAAGTCGTATTTCACGCCTTTTTTGGACACGACATAGCCATCGTCATCAAGCGTTGATTGCATAACTAAATCGGTGATGCGGCAATCGAAAGGCACGGTGCCGATGACAACTTGATTGTTTTTGTTGATCCAAGCATCGAAATAACTGTTGACCGTGAACTCTTTTTTCATGACGTGGATGGAATCCGGCTCGATTTTAAGCGAGCAAGGATATTCGACGGGTATATCTTTTGTCGATTGGACGACAACTTCGTTTTTACCAACCATGACCGCGTATTCATAGTGCACGCCTTTGAAAATCTTATTGGCGATTTTGCCCTCGACCATGCCTTCGCCGGAAGAGGTGATTTCGACGTCCTCGGGACGGATGATGACATCGACTTTTTCATTGATCGGGAAATCATCGCTGCACGGGAAGTTGGCGTTGATGAAACGAACGATTTTGGGACCGACCATCGTCGCGTTATAGATATTCGAATTGCCGATAAAATCGGCAACAAAAGCATTTACTGGCTCGTTATAGATATTCATCGGAGTGCCGACTTGTTGGATTAGTCCGTCTTTCATGACGACGATCGTATCCGACATCGTCAGCGCTTCTTCCTGGTCGTGCGTGACATAAATAAAGGTGATACCTAGTTTATCGTGCATCGCTTTCAGTTCGAGCTGCATATCCTTGCGCATCTTCAGATCGAGAGCTCCCAAAGGTTCGTCAAGCAAAAGAATTTTCGGTTCATTGACGATGCAGCGGGCGATAGCGACGCGCTGCTGTTGGCCGCCGGAAAGAGTCTGGACATCGCGATCCTCAAGTTCTTCTAAATCGACCATCTTCAAAGCTTTGGCAACTTTTTCATCGATCTCCGCGGCGTTTAAGTGCCTCGTGCGCACTATTTCCTCGCCTTTTTGGTTAACGTACTTTTCGGAAATTTTCTTAATCTTTAAGCCGAAAGCCACGTTATCGTAAACATCGAGATGCGGAAAGAGGGCATAGCGTTGAAAGACGGTATTGACCGGTCTTTTATAAGGTGGGAGAACCGAAATGTCCGTGCCGTTAAGCAAAATTTCCCCGCTTGAGGGATTTTCGAATCCGGCGATCATTCTCAAGGTTGTCGTTTTGCCACATCCCGATGGGCCGAGGATTGTGACAAATTCGCCGCGTTTGATGTCAAGGTTGAAATTGTCGACGACAAAAGTACCATCAAATTGCTTTGAAACATTTTTAAGGCTGATAATCGTATCATTTGAAGCCATATTTACACCTCGCATTGGTAGATGAAACTGAGGCGGTTTGGGCCACTTTTTTCACGATTAAAAATATAGACAATTTTCTATAAAAAAACAACATAATTTGCAAAAGAAATTCGTAAAACGATTCTGCTGCCTTTTTTCGGAAACCAAAAACCCAATAATTGGTTGATATATTCGGAGTTTTTCACAATTTTTCGATTTGCGAATCTTCTGCGCAATTCCGCGGCGGTTTCACAATTTTATGGCTAAGAGAAAACGGGTTGGAGATTTTCCGATTCTTCCGACGATTATCAAAAAGGTCACCGCCGCAATCTTCCTCATGCAATCTTTCCTATCGCATTCAAAGCGTGAGGTGATTATAATTATTAAATGAGGTTTCCTATGAAAAGACTGTCTTTATTATTGTTAAGTTTATTCCTCGGCACCGCCGTTTTAAGCGGATGCGACGGCAACAGCAATAAAACGCCATTGATCAACGGCAAAATGCAAGGTGAGTTAGTCGCTCTTGAGTATTCAGAGCTTGCCACAAAAATTGAAAATGAAGATAATTTTTTGATTTTTTCCACGCCGAGCGCCAACTGCACTTGCTGGAACAATTTCAAGAATTCGGTTTTGGCTTCCTATATCAGGGAACACCATGTGCGAGCGTTTACGATCGGCTTCAATGAATTTTATGATATTAATAATATCAAGCTTGACACATTTGGCATCACGATCAACAGCGGACATCAGACGCTTGCCATCTTTAAAAACGGGCAAGCCAAGGTCGTGCGCGAATATGTGACCACCCACAAGATTTGGACGGTGCGCACTTCCTTTGAGGACTATATATCGGAATTGGTTATCACCCCGACTATTCTTGACATTACTTTAGATCAACTTAATACCATCTACAGCCAAACTTCGAGCTTCACCATCTGTTTTTACGATCAAGAAAGCGCTTCATCTTTTCTGCGCCAAAAAGCCCTTTATCAATACGCATTAAACCATCTTACGATGAATCGCCTTTATCTTATTAACTGTGATGCAGTCGGAATCAAACTGAATTCCTCCCAGGTTTACGATGAGACATCGTGGAGCGATTTCAAGGATCGATATGGACTATCGACAGTCAACGGATTGACATTTGGCTATGGTGCGGGCGTCGTTCCGACTTTTCTATATGTCGAGCCGAATGGCATCGACACGAATGGCGCCATCATCAAAACGGCCGCCGTGTATCTAAATGACGTACTTGCGAGCGAAGAGAGCGAAGGCACTTATGCGATTCTCGACAGTTTCTATACAAGCGAAAGGCTGCCTTCCCTGCTCCATCTTGATTCTTATAGCCAAACCAAAATCCTTAAAGGGATGAGCATACCTCTTGCTGACACGGAAGCAGACGGTGAGCAAAGGATGTGGAAGCGCGAAAAAGCAGCCCTCCACCACGATCAATTGCTCAATGCCTTTCTCAACTATAGCTTGCCGCTTTCGGAATACGGTTCGCAATTATAAAGAAAAATGCGGTCATCCCGCATTTTTTTCTAAAAATCAATCAGCTTAATCTTGCTTTTCAGTTCATCGCTCGACTTGACGAGGTCATCGATTTCCGCAGGCGAAAAATTAGGTTTCAACAAGCGGACGACGCCTTGACGATTAACGACCGCTGGCAAGGATAGATAGACATCTTTGATGCGGCCATCATATGCGCTTTTAATGTAGGAAGAGACGGTCAAGATGCTATTCGTGTTGTTGACAATCGCTTCGACGATGCGATTGACGGCCAAGGCAACCGCGTAGTAGGTGGCGCCTTTCTTTTCGATAATTTCGTAAGCGGCGTTTTTGACTTTAGCGGCCAATTCTTCAAATTTGTGCTTGCCGCGACATGCGCATTTCTGACAGCTGGCGCAGTAATTTTCAAAATCGACACCGCCGATGGTCGTCACGGAGAAAGTCGACACTTCGCTGTCGCCGTGCTCGCCGACGACATAAGTATGGATGTTGCGTGAATCGATACCCGTATCTTCGCTGATCAAGTATTTAAGTCGTGAGGTATCAAGGACGGTACCGCTGCCGATGACGCGCCCAGGTTTAAGATTTAGTTTCTTATTGACATAGTAAGATAAAATATCGACCGGATTGGTGACGACGAGAACGATCATCTCGTCATCAAGGTAAGGGCGAATTCCTTCGATGATCGAGTCGAAGACTTTTAGATTGCGCTTCAGTAAATCGAGGCGGGTCTCGCCTTCTTTTTGCGCCACTCCGGCAGTGATGATGATAATGTGGGCATTTTGACAATCGTGATAGTCGCCGGCTTTAACGACTTTCGGCGAGACAAAAGAGATGCCGTGTTGCATGTCGAGGACATCGCCTTCGGCTTTAGTTTTATTAATGTCGATGATGACAATTTCGTTGACGGATTGACCTTGTAACAGCGCGAAGGCCGTCGATGAGCCGACCATGCCGTCACCGATGATGACAATTTTGCGATTTTCCATAATAGATAACTCCCGAATAAATAGTAGATTATCCAGGGGCAAAAACAAAACGATATGATTATAGCAAGGGCTTACTTCTTGACTTCGCTTTTAATCCGATCGGTAACCGCCTGCGCGTTTTTGTAGATCTCCTCAATCGGCTCATCGACGAAGAATTGGCCATTTTCGTATAAAATACGGCCATTGATCATCGTCAGCTTAACGTTTTCCTTGGAACCGCTATAAACGATGTTCTTCTCGACATTGTTGATCGGCTGCATATTTGGACGGTGCAAATCGATCATGATGATGTCGGCGAGTTTGCCAACGCCTAAAACATCGGCGTCGTCTAGACCCATGGCCCGCGCTCCTCCGACAGTCGCCATTTTCAAGACTTGATAGCCGTCGGTGGCGGTCGGATCCATCGTTTTTAGTTTTGATAAGCCGGTGACGAGAAACATCTCGCGGAAGAAATCAAGACAATTATTGCTCGCTGGACCATCGGTGCCAATTGAAAGATTAAGCCCTTGGTCGATAAATTTTTGAACAGGAGCGATGCCGCTGGCGAGTTTCGTATTGCTGCTCGGACAGGTCACGAGGTGTAGGTTTCGCCGCTTGAACACTTCGATGTCCTCATCGGTAAGAAACACACCATGAAAACCGCCACCGCCATAATTAAATAAGCCTATCTTGTCTAAATAGACCGTCGGCGTGGTTCCGCGGCGTTCGATGCACCCGTTGACTTCGTTTTGCGTCTCGCTGATATGCGTAAAAACGGGAGCCTTGAATTCATTAGCCAACTTCGCCAAATCTTCCAGCATCTCGTCTGTGGCCGTATATTCGGCATGAAAACCAAGTCGGAAGCTGACCAGTTCTGATTGGCGGTTGATGGCAAGATAATTTTCGCGCAGATCTTGAGTTGATTCTTTAAAATAGGTCGGCGTTCCTAAAATGACGGTGCGCATCCCAAAGTCATTAGATGCCCTGGCGATTTCTTTTGGG
>JBAZDT010000026.1:0-8156 GCA_041654325.1 Bacilli bacterium
ATCGTTAAAAGAGGTTAGAAAGCTGACGAGAGGAATGCGCGACCGGCGCGATTGTTCGCTCGCCTCTTTGACGATTCGGCGATAGCGGGAGAGTTTGCCATCGCATTCGCTAGGTTTAAGTTTGACAATCGTCCGTTCGCTAAAGAAAATATCTATCTCGCGGACGCCGAGTTCGGTGGCCTTCTGTAAGACGATGTCGTTCTTGTCGCCTTTTAAGGCAGCCAGGATCAAGACGATGTCGCTTGGCAATTCCGTGTTTTCCTTGATGCTTTTAAGCACTTTAATCAACAAAGGCTTGACCTGCTCTACCCGCGCCAAAAAAACGCGCCCGTCGGAGACTATTTCGATTTCGGTTCCGATTTTACAGCGCATTACTTTCACGAGGTGGAAAACATCATTCTCGGAAAGGATGACGCGTCCTTCGAGCACCTCGCCGAAATAGCGTTGCATTATCTTAAAAAATCTCCCTTACCGTCTTTTAAATCATCGCGGAAGCGATATGTAAATGCGAGGATTATCATGAAAATCTGCTCAGCAAAAAAGGGGATGAGAAAAGCCCATATTGAGTATTGCATAAGGGTGAAGAATACGATCGTTCCCAGCCCGCCGATGAAAGTCGTGGTAAACAGAAGATAGAGGAGACCTTCCTTTGGTTTTTGCAGATAGAAGGCGTGAGCCCCAAATAAACCTAAGAAACCGCAAAGTAAAGCGGCTGTCTTCCGCGATTTGGAGCGAGCGAGCTCGTAATCGTCAGGAAGGGTTTGGATGGTCTTGGTTATATCGACCGTTTCCGACGAGACGCCAATCAGCGGACGAACAGTGCCACAAAACGGGCAAATATCTTTGTCGAGTTTGGAGATTCGGGATTTGCAATTTCGGCACTGGGGCATAATGATAACTCTTTTATGTAGTATAACACATCTTATAAAAGACTTTCATAAAAGAAAATGAAAGTCGAAAAGATTGCCTATTTATCCATTTTATCTTGAATAGCAACCTCGTCAGCGACTGCATTTTTGGCGATATTTTTGCGGTCTTTCCGATCTGGTATGACATAACTTAAAATCATGGAAATGACAAACATGTTGAGAATCGGGCTTGCGAAAATAACCGTCAAATATGGAATATTAAAAGTTTCGAGCACCCGATAAAAATCGCCGACTAAAGTTGTGCCGAAACCGAGGGTCAAGGTTATTGACAAGATTAGTATTATCCGCGCGCTGAAACCTATTTCCGCCACCATCTGCATACCAACGACGGCAATTGAGCCGAAGAGGATCAGCATACAGCCGCCGAGCACCGGCTCAGGAATCGTGATCAGTAAATTGGATATCGGTGGGAATAAGCTGGCGAGTAACAGGAAAAGAGAACCGATGAAGATAGTAAAACGGTTCACGACTTTCGTTTGAGCGACGATGCCGACGTTTTGCGAGAAGGTCGTCAGTGGAAGAGAGCCGAATAGGGCGCCGAGGACACTGCTGGCCGCATCAGCGGTTATCGCACCCGAAATTTCGCGGTCGGTCGGGTCGCGGCCAAGCCCCATACGCGAGAGGGTTGTCGTGTCGCCAATGCATTCAACTGACGAAGCGATATAACATATCGTCACGATTAAGATAGGAACCAATTCGAAGCGAAGAGAAGAAAAGTCGATCAGCGATGGCAAAGCGATAATACCGCCATCTCCCAGATGACCTAAATTAAGAATATTGGGAAAGAAAAGTGAAACGAGATAGCCGACGACCATCGCCACTAAAATAGCGAGGTTTTTCCATACGCCGCGGATGAAAATGTTCCACAAGACGGCGGTCGACAAGGTGATAAACGCCACGAGGGCGTATTGCCAAAGCAGGTGATTGTTGAGTCCTCCTTGGGCGATGACTTGCGATAAGTAACTGCTGCCTCCGAAAAATTGGGCGCTTCCGACCGAGAGAAGAGATAGGCCAATTCCCAACACGACCACGGCGGGCACGATTGGTTTGATCCACCTGCGCCAATATTTGGCGAACAAGCCGAGGATGGCGATGACTATTCCTCCGACGATCAGCGAGCCAAAAATTAAGCCCGGATCGCCGCCCATCGCAGGATTTCCAATGGCGACTAAGGCACTGACGAAAGTAAACGAGGTTCCGACGACGACGGGAAGGCGCGAACCGACAAAAAGCTGCAGCGCCGTGCCGATGCCGGCCATGAATATCGCTCCTCGAATCGCCTGGGAAGTTAAGGCAGGATCGCCAAAAATGCTGAAAACGATGATTACCGGCGTGATGTTGGCGACAAACATCGACAACACATGTTGTAGACCAAAAGGAATAGCTTTTAAAAGAGGAACGCGGCCGTTGACACTGTATAGATGGTCGGTTCTCGCGTTCGTGAACATCGAAACGACGCTGGCAAAGAATTTTCTCATGCTTAATAATTTTGTTTGTCGTGAATATTCTGGTATTCGTCAAAAAGTTTTAAACATTGTGCGCGATCAAGTTCGATGACCAATTCGTCTTTCTTTCCCGATTCGTTCAACTCGTAAAAAACTTTATCGCGGAACCCAATTTTTTCGGTATCGACGATATTACATCCAAAATAGACTCTAGAAATATTGGCCCACAAAATAGCACCCAAGCACATCGGACAAGGTTCGGCGGTCGTGTAGAGCTCGCACCCGCTCAAATCGAAAGTGCCCAACACTTTGCAGGCCTTGTGAATGGCCATCATCTCACCATGACACGTCGGATCTTGATTTTTGATCACTTGGTTATGGCCTTTCGCTATCACTTTGTCATCCTTGACGATGACGCTTCCAAACGGGCCACCATGGCCGTTATGAATACCTTTCTGGGCTTCGATAATCGCCATTTTCATATATTTGTTCATTCTTTAGACCTCACAATCACAATTATTTTATCATACCACTTCTTTTTATCTATAAAAAAAAGAGACCCTTATGAGTCTCTTGCGCTTTTTTAATAGCGATTACTTATCAAAAGATTTTCGGAATTTGGCAAACACGCTTTCGCTTCCACCTTCCAAGGAGCGGAAGGAATCAAGCAATTCTTTCTGCTTTTTCGACAAGTTTCTCGGTGTCTTGATTTCGAGATGGATGAATTGGTCGCCGGGGTTGCCAGTCCGCATGTCCTTAATTCCTTTACCTTTAAGCTTCAGAATATTGTCAGGTTGCGTTCCGCTTGGGACATTGACTTCGACATCGCCGTAGACCGTCGGAACTTCGATTGTCGTCCCAAGAGCCGCATCGACGAAGCTAATTGGAATCGAGATGTGGATGTTGTTGCCATCGCGCTTGAAATGAGCGTGGTCATTAATCATGATTTCAATGAACAAATCGCCATTTGGTCCGTTGTTTACTCCGCGACCGCCCTTACCTTGCAAGCGGATTTGCTGACCCGAGTTGATGCCCGGAGGGACGTTGATATCGATATCGCGTTTAACGCGGTTGTAACCTTTGCCGCCACAAGTATCGCACTTGGCGTCGATAATTTTGCCACTTCCGCCACAGACCTGACAAGTCGTTTGACCTTCCATGATTCCAAATAGCGTCCGCTGCTGCGTCCGCACATAACCGGAGCCATGACAATTTGAACAAGTGTGGATGTCGCTGTGGCTTCGTGCCCCGGTGCCACCGCATTTGCTACAAACTTCATCATAGGTCACGGGAATGGTGTACTTCCGGCCTTTGATCGCATCCATGAATTCAATGCGAAGGCGCATTAAGGTGTCATCGCCGCGACGTGGGGCGTTCGGGTCGGCGCGCCGTTTGGGGCCGCCACCCATAAAGGAATTGAAAATGTCACCGAGATTAATGTCGCCAAAACCCGCGCCCGAAAAGCCACCACCTTGAAAAGGATTGCCTCCTGATGATGTTCCTTGTTCGAAAGCCGCGTGACCAAATTGATCATAGGTCGAACGCTTGTTGTCATCATAGAGGATGTCATAAGCTTCCTGAACTTCTTTAAACTTCGCTTCCGCTCCCGGCTCTTTGTTGATATCAGGGTGATACTTTTTCGCCAGTCGCCGATAAGAGGCTTTGATATCTTCTTTGCTCGCTCCCTTTTTGAGACCGAGTACTTCATAATAGTCGCGCTTGGTGGCCATAATACTCCTTTACGATTAAAGCGAAGGGGCTTTAAGGCCCCTACGCTCGTGATTGATAAAAAACTTAATTCTTCTTCTCAGTGAAATCGGCGTCGATGACATCGTCGCTCGAAGCACCGTTTTCTTGATTTGGCTCTTCCTGGTGCGGAGCATGTCCAGCCCCAGCTTGTCCCGCGCCGGCATTAGCCATCATCGCAGCCGCTTGTTCAAGTTCGCCCAAACGATTTCTCAACGTTTCGATATCGTTGTTTTGAAGAGCTGATTTCAGCTCATCGCGCAACTTGGTCGTCTGCTCTTTTTGCGCTGCTTCCAAAGTATCGCCTTTTTCAGCAAGAGCTTGATCGATGCTGGCGATATATTGTTCGGCTTTATTTTTGATTTCGACTTCTTCTTTGCGCTTTTCATCGGCGTCGCGGTTTTCTTCGGCTTCGCGAATCATGCGGTCGATATCCGACTTCGATAATCCGCTGGTGCCGGAAATAGTGATTTGCTGCTCTTTTTGCGTATCGAGGTCTTTAGCTGAAACCTTGACGATACCGTTAACATCAATTGAGAACGTCACTTCGATGCGCGGTTCGCCACGGCGAGCTGGTTTAATGCCAGTAAGTTGGAAATGACCAAGTAATTTATTGTCTTTGGCCATCGGACGCTCCCCTTGATAGACCATGATGTCAACAGCCGGTTGATTGTCGGCGGCCGTCGAGAAAATCTGCGACTTGGTCGTCGGAATCGTCGTGTTGCGGGCGATGAGGGGGGTCATGACTTCGCCGAGGGTTTCGATGCCGAGGGTGAGAGGTGTGACGTCGAGCAAGACAACATCTTTAACATCGCCGGCGACAATCCCGCCTTGAATGGCCGCGCCGATGGAAACTGCTTCATCGGGGTTGACTGAAAGGTTAGGATTCTTATTGGTTAGTTTTTTGACGAGTTCTTGAACGGCCGGCATTCTGATCGAGCCGCCGATGAGCAATACTTCATCGATGTCGCTGCTGGATAATTTCGCATCGGCGAGAGCTCTTTTTAGAGGAGCTTCAGTCCGGGCGAGCAGATGCTTGGTCAAATCTTGGAATTTGGCACGCGACAATTTCGTTTCAAAGTTGATCGGGCCACTGCTCGACATGCCGATAAACGGTAGCGAGATGGTTGTTTCCAATGAGCCGGAAAGTTCAATCTTGGCTTTTTCGGCCGCTTCGATAAATCTTTGCTCAGCCATTTTGTCGGTTAAATCGACACCGTGGGCGATTTTGATTTGGGCCTTGATCCAGTCGGCTAAAACTTTATCCCAGTCATCGCCGCCGAGGCGGTTATCGCCGGACGTCGATATAACTTCGAATGTGCCATCGCCGATTTCGAGAATCGAGACGTCGAAGGTTCCTCCGCCAAGGTCATAGACAAGAATCTTGCCGGCTTTTTTGCTTTCGAGGCCATAAGCCAATGCCGCGGCGGTCGGTTCGTTGATAATTCTCACGACTTCTAATCCGGCGATGACGCCAGCATCTTTGGTTGCTTGACGCTGCGCATCATTAAAGTAGGCCGGAACGGTGATGACAGCTTTCGAAATTGGCCGTCCAATGTTTTCTTCCGCATATTTTTTCATATACGAAAGAACTTTCGCGCTGATTTCTTGAGGCGTGAACTCCTTTTTAATGCAATTCACGCGAATTTTTTCGGAAGTGCCCATTTTTCTTTTGATGGAAAGAACGGTGTCGGGGTTGGTGACGGCTTGGCGTTTAGCGGCGTTGCCGACGATTTCCTCGCCGTTTGCTTTGAAAGCAATAGCTGAAGGGGTCGTGTTCGTGCCTTCCGGATTAGGGATAACTTTAACCTTTCCGTCGGCTTGTAGGTAACTAACAACTGAATTGGTGGTACCTAAGTCGATACCGAGAATAACTTCTTTTTTCATAATTAATTTTCCTCCTATGTTTAAGCGTCTTTCTTAACGCTAGGTTCCATTTGTTTTTCGTCGTTTTTATCTTCTTTCGCAGCACAAGTTGGTGCTTTGCTGACGATGACATTCGCTGGACGAATTAAGCGATCTTTTAGTTTATAGCCTTTATTAAGGACGCGGATGATGGTGTTGGCTTGACCTTCGCGCTCCTGCGTTTCCACGGCGTGCATGGTCTTGTGATCGAAGGGCTGACCTTCTTGAGGAGCAATTTCCTGGACTCCTTCTTTTTCGAGAACCGCCAGTATATTTTTATAGATATATTGGAAGCCGATCAAATAGTTCTTGAGTTCCGGATTGCTGGGTTCCATCGCTAATGCGAAGTAGAAGCCGTCAAGGACGGGAATCAACTCGCCGATGAAACCTTCGGCACGGTATTTGAGAGCCTCATTTAGATCGCGTTCGATGTTTTTGCGCAAGTTCTGCGTATCGGCATAAGCTTTGAAGTACTCGTTTTTCCAATGGTTAGCATCAGATTTCCATTTTTCGATCTCGGCGTCTTTGGCTTCGAGTCGGTGTTTGAAGAAATGCCCTTCTTTTTCCTTGCTGACTTCTTTATTATCTTTTTCGACGGTCTCTTTATCTGGTTTTAATTCTTTTTCCACTCTTTGTTTTCCTCCTCTTTTTTATTCTCGTCATCATCGATTTTTTCGAAATGCTTCTCGATTTCATCAACGACGTATTCGATATAACTTATGACCTTCGCATAATCCATGCGCCTGGGCCCGACGATGGCGATATTGCCATCTTTATGGCCGGGAACTTTGACTTTGGCCGAGACAATCGAGACGTCGTCGTATTGATTGTCATCTTCGCCGATGCGAATCGTGATTTCGGCATTATCGTGTCCCGTAAAATTACGCAGTGCCTCGGGTGAATCGAGCATGCTGAGGATTTTCTTAAGTTTTGAGATATCCTTCGAATACTCGGGTTGCTCCAAGAGCTTTTCGCGACCATAGAGACTTAAGCGGTCGCTGGCGAAGCGCAGAAACGTCTCAAGCATAGCTTGATATAGAATATCATGGCCGATGATTAGGTCGCTGATCAGCGGCTTGATGGCTTGCATCTTCGGAACGAGTTCAGAGATTGAAGTTCCAGTTAGCCTTTCATTTAGCAACTTAACGCAGGACTGGACATCATCGACTTTGATTTTTTCTCCGATATTAAACGTTTTGTTCTCGACGTAGCCGGTGTCGGTGACGAATACCGCGGTCGCCGACTTATCGCTGATCGGTATGATCTGCAAACTGACAAGTTTCTCTTCGCTTGCCGTCGGCCCTAAGACGATGCTCACCAAGTTGGTCATATGCGATAGAATCTCACACGATTCCTTTATTACTTCGTCCGCGGATTGTACTTTTTGATTTAGTACCGTTTGAATACGATTTTTAATCTCTTCATCAATTCCTTTTTCGCGCAGGTTATCAACATAATATCGATAGCCTTTGCTTGAAGGGACACGGCCGCTAGACGTATGCGTTTTCTCTAAATAGCCATCGACTTCCAAAGTATTCATTTCATTGCGAATGGTCGCCGAAGAATAGTCGAGGCGGTATTCATCGAGCAGCGTCTGACTGCCAACGGGCTGCGCCGTCTTGATGAAATGGTCGACTATCAGTTTAAGAATAATATCGCGACGGTTCATGTGTGAAGTCCTTTTTAGCACCCGTTAGTTTGGAGTGCTAACTATATTATAAAGACTCCTTTGGCACTGTCAAGCATTAAGTGCTAAAAATGTAAAATAGTTTTTATTTTTATAGAACCATATTAATATGGTTAAAATGTGGAATAAATGAATTACCGATGGCGATAATCGACGACGACGGTTTCGGTGATGCGGTCAAAAATAGTGCGTTCGGTATGAATGGCGACCATGTAGATGGCGTTGACGAGAACCATCGGTAAAACGCCGATCGTGATGCTGCGCAAAAACATCTCGCGATATAAAAGAGGAGCGCGATTTGGATGCATCACCTTAATACCGAAAATCAGGGAGCCAAGAGTAAATCCGCGGCTGATCATCATAAATAGAAAAGTAAAGATAATAAATACAAAATAAGTCGCTAATTCCACCGCTAAAAAGTAGAAATAGAGAGGCAAGCTTGCA
>JBAZDT010000027.1:0-8144 GCA_041654325.1 Bacilli bacterium
CGGCGCCGATAGCGTGGGAGGAGAAGGCTTCACGACTCTCTTCTTCATCTTCGATTTCCCCGCCGCTCCGCGCAGTGATTTCTTCGGTGTGAATATCATCTCCGGCTGGCCGCCGGTCATCTCTTCGCCGCATCTTTCCCTTGCGGCTTGGCCTTCCTATGTCTTTGTCCCATTCTTCGTCGTGGGAAGTATCTGGTATTTAATTTGCATTCAGGCTTTCATCGCCCGCACGTGGCGCATTATCACTCAATCGAAAAAGGTTTTCGAGAAGCGCCTTGATAACTACGACGCCACCAAAAACCCTCTTGATAATCCTCTTCCGCCAGCAGTATAAAAATGATTAGATATTAAGCGCTCTCAAAAAAAGCGATGACTATTTTAACGATTTCATAAAGCACGACTGCCCCGAGAAGAGCGTCGATGACGATGAAAAGATAGAAGATGCGACGGCTTGATTTAGCCTTCTGGATACGCTTTTCCTCTTCGAGTTCGAGTTCGGTCTTAGTGCTTGTGCTTTCCATTTAGTATTTTAGGGCGTTAGCGGAACGCGGATAAGGTTGAACATCGCGGATATTGCTGATGCCGGTGATATACATCAAAAGGCGATCGAAACCAATGCCAAAACCAGCGTGAGGGCAGCCCCCAAATTTTCTTAAATCGAGATACCACTCTAAATCGGGCAGAAGGTGCAAAGCTTCCATGCGCTCTTTAAGCAGTTCATAGCGGTCTTCGCGTTGCGAACCGCCGACTAACTCACCGACGTATGGCACGAGGAGGTCGCAAGCGGCGACGGTCTTGCCATCATCGTTAAGATACATATAAAAGGCTTTGAGATCCTTAGGATAGTTGATGATGAAAACAGGACCATCGATAATTTTTTCGGTGATGTAACGTTCGTGTTCGCTTTGCAAATCCATGCCCCAAACAATGTTTGGGTTATCAAACTTGACGCCATCTTTGACGGCTTTTGAAAGCACTTCGATGGCTTCCGTGTAAGTCATCTTTTTAAACTCGGAACCCAGAAGACTTTCCAAGCGGGCCAAAAGGGTGTGCGACGTATCGAGAACATTATTGAAGAAGTCCATCTCCAAAGGGCAGTTTTCAAGGACGCTTTCGATGCAGTATTTGACACACGATTCAATCAGAGCCATATCGTCATTTAAATCCGCGAAAGCGATTTCGGGTTCGATCATCCAAAATTCACTCGCGTGGCGAGGAGTGTTGGAATTTTCGGCCCGGAAAGTCGGCCCAAAGGTATAGACATCGCGGAAAGCCATCGCAAAGGCTTCGACGTGAAGTTGACCGCTGACGGTTAAGGACGCATCGCGACCGAAGAAATCGCTATTTTTTTTCTCGCCGGTGACGACCGAAAATATAGCGCCCGCGCCTTCGGCGTCGCTACCGGTGATGATAGGCGTGTGAACATACATGAAGTTTTGCTCTTGGAAAAACTGATGAATAGCGATGGAAAGAGCGTTGCGAACGCGAAAGACGGCGCTAAAGGTGGTGGTCCGCGGTCTTAGGTGGGCGATATCGCGCAGAAATTCGACGGAATGGTATTTCTTCTGGAGCGGGAAATCATCCGCGCATTCACCTATTACTTCAAGTTGCTCGATATGCACTTCGAAAGGTTGCTTCGCTTCTGGAGTCAGAATGAATTTGCCGACAACGCCAATCGAAGTTCCGGTTCTCAATTTCGATATATGGTCATAATTGCCTAGATTTTGACGAGAGTAGACGAGTTGAACGCCTTTAAAATTCGTGCCATCGTTAAAATCGATGAATCCCACCGCTTTGTTATCGCGATTGGATTTTATCCAGCCTTCGAGAAAAATATTATTGTTTAACTTTTCTTTTAATTCCGGCTCATCACCATAGGTAATGGCGTAAAGATCGTAAACGGTAATGCTTAATGGTTCCATAAGATGCTCCAACTCGTTTGTTTTTTAATTATATCAATTAAAGGGTTGAAACGCACCTACTTCTCGAATTTATCGTAATCGGAAATCCGCCAATTCGGATCGACGCCGACATCGAGCGAAGCGAATAGTTTCCGTTCGTATAAGTGGTCGGCGAGCTTGGCGATCATCGCCGCATTGTCGGTCGTGGCCCATAAGGGCGGGATAATAACGTCGATACCCGTATTTGCAAATTTTTTCGTGATTTGTTCGCGAAGATAAGAGTTCGCTGATACGCCGCCTGCTAAAACGACTTGTCTAACATCGTAATGGAAAGCGGCAGCTACCGTCTTTTCGACAATCATGCCGATAGCGATATCCTGAAAGGATTTGCACATATTCGGAAGATTGATCTCCTCGCCCTTTTGATTCAAGGAATTGACGAGGTTAACAACCGCGGTCTTAAGACCGGAATAAGAAAAGTCAAAACCACGATGATTAAATGGCGTTGGCAGTTTATATGTCGGCTGACCAAGTTTCGCTTGAAGATCGATTGGAAGACCACCGGGATAAGGAAGTCCGAGGACGCGAGCGACTTTATCAAAGCATTCGCCTACCGCGTCGTCTTTTGTCTCGCCGATGATTTCAAAACGCAGATGCTCGCGCATATAGACTAATTCGGTATTCCCACCAGAAACAACGGCGCAGAGGAGAGGAAAGCGAAATGGTTTGATGTACTCGTTTGCATAGATATGCGCCGCCAGATGATGAACGGGAATTAAAGGTTTTTGATAAATCAAAGCTAGCGTTTTAGCCATTTGCATGCCAACGTGCAAAGCGCCGATGAGGCCTGGCCCGCGGGTGAAAGCAAACGCATCGATTTGCTCAAGAGTTATTCCGGCTTTTTCCAATGCTTCCTTTAAAACGATGGTTATATTTTCAGCATGGAGGCGCGCAGCCATCTCCGGCATGACTCCTCCATACTTTTTGTGCATTTCGATTTGCGTGGCGACAATGTTGCTTAAAAGTTGGCCGTCTTTGGTGATGGCAACAGCAGTTTCATCGCAACTTGATTCGATCGCTAAGATGGTGGCCATAATCAAATAAGTCTCCTGATCATATATAAAGCATCATCGCCATTATCATAATAATGACTTTTCACGACGACGGGTTCAAACCCATGCTTCTTATAAAAGTTTATCGCTGTTTCGTTATGCGTTCTAACTTCAAGGGTAATCGTCTCGACTTCTTGGCTATATCTTTCCTTGAGGTAGTTGAGCATTGCTTGCATTAGTTCGCTCCCATAATTGTTTCCGCGGTATGCTTTTTTAATGGCGATTTGCGAAATCGAGGCCGAGGTAAAAGTAACCATGAAATCAATGAATCCAATAATTTCTTTAACGCCATCATGTTCGGTTTCCAATACGTACATTACATTTAAAGGATTCTCTTGCAGCTCGTAAAGAAAGTCGCGGCGAAGCCATGGGGCCAAAAACGATTCGCTTTCGATTTCCATCACCGCGTCCAAATCCGCCAGTTTCATATCACGAATGGCTATTTTTGTGTTCATAGCAAATCCTTTAAATAGACTGGTCTTAAAGTCAAGACGCTTTCCGCGGCTTCGGACTGTTGATAGGCCGTTAACATACCAAAAAGAACATCGACTGGCTGATCGATTAAACCTAAGTAAGAGGCGTCTCCCGCCAAAACATAGTCAAGATGGGATTGAACCCATTCAACAACTTCCTCATTGTTCCATACTTTGTCTTCAATAAGCGTCTTCCCATCCTTATCGTAGAGGGCGACATAGCTACGATTGCTCCGTGCATTGATTACAGAAATAGTCGCAAAATGCGGTACTTTTTGTGCGATTAATGCTGAAACTGCAAAGATTTTGATATTTAGAGCAAAAGCGAAAGTCTTTGCGATAGTAAGTGCGATGCGGATGCCGGTATACGATCCGGGGCCAATCGTCACAACAACTTCCGAAAGATCTTTTGCCGATATATTGTTGCGTTTTAAAATGACATCTATCTCCTTGACCATCAATTCGCTTTGTCTTTGCCAAGCAGGGTAAGATATTCGATCGATGATAGCCCGATTTTGGACAAGGCCGATATTTAAATCGCGATTCGCACTATCCAAAAGAAGACTATACATGGTTCGCGGCCTCCAATTTTATAAGCAGGTCATCATATTTGCTACCGATGCTATGAAAGGTTAGACGGCGTTGATTTTTATGAATGGTTTCCATTTCGATTCGCATATGATTTTTAGGAATTAAGGTGATGATATAGTCAGGCCACTCGATAAGTGTTACTCCCTCACATTCGATAAACTCCTCAAGACCTAATTCGCTCATGCGATTTTCCAGGCGATATGCATCGATGTGAAACATCGAAGGTTTGGATTCAAAATAACATTTCAAAATATTGAAGGTTGGGGAAATTACTCGCTCGGTAATGCCGAGGCCGCGAGCCACTCCACTTACAAAAGTTGTCTTGCCACTTCCAAGAGGTCCGTTAATGGTGATGACCGCTCCAGGAAAAAGATAAGCTGCCAATTGACTCGCAATCTTTTTTGTCTGTTCTTCCGAATTTGAAATAAATATGTATTTCAATGCCACGCACCAACTTTCCGTTAGCAATTATAACAAATAATGAGAAACATAGTATAATACTTGATAGGTTTATGTATAAAGTTATTATTATCGGCGCTGGACCGATTGGGCTCTACCTTGCTGGGCGTCTCGAAGAGGCCGGTATTTCGTATTTGCTGCTCGAGGCCAGCACAAAAATCGGTGGGCAGTTGACTTCCCTATATCCAGAAAAGGAAATCGTCGATATCCCGGAGATCAAGAGTATCCTAGCCAAAGATTACATCGCCCTGTTGGCAAAGAAAATCTCGCCAGCAAATGTTAAGTTTGAGCAAGATGTCCTCGATATAAAAAGCTTTGATAATCATGCCGAGATTATTACTCAAAAATCTTATTATTCAGCGGAATATATCATCATCGCCACCGGACTCGGTTTCTACCGCCCCAAAACGATGGGGCTTCCTCATGAAGAAGAATTTTCCAATATTTTATATTCGATAAAGGATTTTGCCTTTTTAAAAGACAAACGCGTCGCCATTTTTGGCGGTGGCGATTCAGCTCTCGATTGGGCCAAGGAAATATCCCGTTTCGCTTCGAAACTGTACTTAATCCATCGCCGTCGCGAATTTCGCGGAAATATCGAGACGATCAAGGACATTGATAATATCAATATTCTGACTCCGTTTGTTCCTCTTCGCCTTTTGATCGAGGGAACTATTCTTACAGGCGTTTCGATTAAAAGTGTCGAAGACGAAACGACAATCGATATTGAAGCCGATTATATCCTCGTCAATTTCGGCAATGTTCCCTCCCCTGTCACTTTCAACGTTCCAAAGCAGAATACGGGAATTATCTGCGATGAACATCATTGTGTTCTCAATCGCGTTTATGTCGCAGGGGACGCTATCGGCACGCCAGGCAAAATAAAAAGAATCAGCCATGGCCTTCGCGATGCCGATTCAGTTTTGCATTTAATCCTTAAACTTTAACTCGTGAGTATCGCTCGACGAATTCGTTATAGAGGTTTTTGATTTCCTCATCGATAAATGGGAAATCTCTTTTTTTGATCATTTCATAAATGTGGCTGACCGAATGGGCAAGAGCCTTTTTGATGTCGTCGCTATAATCAAGAGAATAAGCGTGGCGCTCGTATTCGTTTTGGTCGAGAAGTTTAGTCGAACCGCCTGGCAACAATTTGACATCAAGATCATAATCGATGTATTTGATGCAGTTGTTATCGATGATGGCGGGTGAAGCGATATTGACGTAGTAGGAAACGTCTTTTTCCTTGAGCATGGCAATGACGTTGAGCCATTCTTCTTTAAAGAAGACGAAGACGGCTGGCTCTTTGGTATGCCACTTGCGGCCATCGTGTTCCACGACGCTCGAGCGCACCGAAATCAAGACCAAATACTGGTCGTTGTCGACAAGAACAAAACCATGGCTCCAAGCGCGATGGAGCTCACCGTTATGCTTATAAGCCTGGATTCGAACCCAGCGGCCTTCATACTTCATCATTAATTCCTATTTACATCAGCAAATGCCCATTTCTGATTGTCGATAATATTATAACATTAAAGCTTATCGCGTGTTATAAAAGCCTCGCAACATAGTTGGAGGCCATTATTCGAATAGTTTTAGGCTTTATAAAGCGGCGATGAATTCGGAGATATTGAGCAAGTCGTCTTTGTAATTTCTCGTGGCTTTTGGGTCAAACGGTTTCTCCAAAGGCAAGACCATCAATATATCATCATAGCCGGCGCAAACAAAGGTTTTGCCCTTTTTGATGGCGATGGCAACATCGATTAAAATGTTGTCGGTATTAATCTTCTTGAGCAGTCCCTGAATCTTTTTATTCACAATCTTCAAGGCATCGCTGTTATTGGAGTAAATCGCCATCGCCGAGTCGTCGCTGATGACGTTTAAGTGCGCGACGTTTGTCGGTGGCAAAGCCTTTTCATTGCCTTTAAGGTAAATGACGATGGTTTCGTCTTCTTGATAGCTATTCTCAGCCATGAAGTATTTGCCGACGAAAACAGGGACGAGCGACTTGGCGCCTTTGGTTTGACCAGCGGCGTCGCAAACCGAAATCGACACTCCTTTATATTTATAAGTTGTCAAATTGCGGCTTCCTACTTGGGCGACATTGGCAAATAAATCATTTTCCGTGAACTGGACCATTTCAATTTTGTTTTCTACCTTCGCATCAACGTCCGAATAGTTTGCGTCGTCGAACACGAATTGCGATGTGTTTTGATAAAAGGCTTCAAAGTATATTTTCATTTTATCGTTTAAATAGCGCTTGATGAAAAAGTTATAGAGGAGGATGAGCAAAAGCGAGGCGACGATGATTCCGACCGTCAGCCAGACATTGATATCTAGGAAGATGAGCCAGCCGACAATAATCATGCCAAAAGCAATCAAAGAAACAATCCATTTTATGATATTCTGGACTTTATATTGTTTTAGAAATATTCCCCGTGCCACTTCGATGTTTTTCAAATTGTCGACGTCGTAGACGATAGGTTCTTCAGGTTCTGGAAGAACTGGTTCAGGCACAACATCGGGTGCCTTCTCATCCGTTTTATTCTCTATTTCCTCATCGACAACTACTTCTTCATTTTTTTCATTCATCATTTTATAACCTCGTTTCGCAAACAGATGTTTGCAACGAATACAATATATCACACAAGTTATCTAATGATAAAGAAAAGCCAAATTATTCGCGGTTCATGCGGTTGGCAATTAACCGATTAACGCGAATCAATGGATCGTAGAGGGCGATTAAAAGAACTAAAGCGATGCCGCCGCTCGGAAGGATATAAAGAACGTTATAAACAAGCGAACCCCAGATATCTAATTCATAGTAAATCATCCCCGAAACGGTTGAGGCGATAAGACGCCCGAAGACAGCAATAACAACGCCGATTGCCAAGAAGATTGCACCCTTGAGGTTAAAGTGCTCGACTTCTTTTGCAAAAACGATTGAAGCGAAGATGCCGGCAAGGCCCATCGCTCCATAACCGAGCAAATAATCAAAAGGAAAAGTCGCCAAACCCCAACCATCGGTAATGCAGGTGATGAAACCATAGATAATCCCCGCCCCGATGAAACCCTTAATTGGTCCTTGTCGCAAGGCTAAAATGAGTAGCGGGACCATCGTAAACCCGATTGAACCTCCGGAAGCCCCAATACGGATTTTCATACCTCCCAAATCAAGGACAATTGCGATTCCTACCAGCATGGCCATCTCGACAATTTGGTAAGTTGAAAAATTGTTTTTTTGATTGGCGAGAGTCAGCGATAGAAGCGCACCCAAAAATGAGATGACACTAGCGATGATGTTGGCCACCGGTATTACCGAGGCATTTAAGGAACCATTGCTGAGATTTAAAAAACTTGGTAATAAAATGAAAAGGAATCCGCCGAGCAAAAAGAATAACATGGCCATAGATTCGGCGTATTTCTTATTTATAAGAAGCAAGATCGAAGCGATGCTGGGAATGAGAAATGCGATGAGACTCGTCAGGTCGAATGAAAACTCACCTAAGCCGAAGATTATTTGATAGCCTAATAATATTTCATTCTCGATTCGGTAGAGGGGAAGAAACAAAAACAAAGTGGCGAGAAAGCCGAAGCCGATGGCCACG
>JBAZDT010000028.1:0-8125 GCA_041654325.1 Bacilli bacterium
ATATGTTTTTTGAATGCGCTCGAGCTCATTTTTCGCCGCATCGATTACCTGGTCAGTAAAGGTCAATGGCGAACGGTAATACGTGCCGAGCAAAATCAAGCGAATCGCGTTCGCTCCATAAGTCTTAACCGCGTCTTTGGCCAAGATGACATTGCCTAGTGATTTTGACATTTTGTCCTCGCCAAAATTTATAAAGCCGTTGTGCATCCAAAAAGTGGCAATCGAGTTGTTGTTGTGCGCTTTGCTCTGCGCAATCTCATTTTCGTGATGTGGGAATTTTAAATCAAAACCACCACCATGAATATCGATGCGCCCATTTGGAAAAAGGCTATTGATCATCACGCAGCACTCGGTGTGCCATCCCGGCCGCCCTCTTGACCAGCGTGATTCCCAACTGATTCCAGTTTCGGTTTTCTTCCATAGAACAAAATCAAGAGGTGATTCCTTTTTGCTATTTTCTTCGATTCGCGAACCACTGATCAAGTCATCGATATTGATATTGCTGAGCTCGCCGTAATTCTTGATGGCGGAGATGCGGAAAAAGACATCGCCGTCGACAACATAGGCAGCCTGTTTTTCAATTAAATCTTCAATGTAACGGATAATTTCGGGGATATAATCGGTTACCTTGGGAGCAATGCTCGGAGCAAGTGCGTTAATCTCTTGAGTGACTTTCTTAAAAGCCTCAATATAACGAGAGGACAAAACACTTTCGCTCACTTTCTCTTCAAGAGCACGATTGATGATTTTATCATCAACATCGGTGAAGTTGCTGACGAATACCACTTTGAAGCCAAGATATTCGAATAGCCTCCGGAGCACATCAAAAACGACGACGGGGCGCATGTTGCCGATGTGGGGATTGCCATATACTGTCGGCCCGCAAACATAAATTGAAACTTCACCTGGCCGAAGTGGAGTAAAAGCCTCTATTTTATCTGTTAAGGTGTTGTAAAGTTTTACTTGCATATTTGCTACTTCAAAAATTTATTATAACATAAACAAAAGAAATGTTATGTTTATGGTTGCCGATAATCGTAGCACTTGCCTTAGGCAAAGACAATTCTTTTTAAATCTTCGATCGTGGTGGCCACAAAAGTGGCTTTATAGAGCAATTGCGATGAGTAATCGCCATAGCCATAAGTCACGAGGCAAACAGGCAATTTCGAATTAAGACCGGTGTCGACATCGACCTCGCTATCGCCAACAAAAAGACAATCGGTTTCTTTTAATCCGTGCGTAGCGAGTATTGTCCCCACCAGATACGGATTAGGCTTCTCAGGTGTACCTTCCTCGTGACCTCTTACTTCCGTGAAAAGATGGGCGGGGAAGAGTTTCCCGACAATCTCTTTGGCGAGATGATGGGGTTTGTTGCTGGCGATGAATAATTTTACGCCCTGAGAGTGTAGTTGCTCGAGGAGGGGAATAATGCCAACATATGGTTTTGTTTGCAAACCCTGAAATTTTTGATAATTAACTTTAAAAACATTTAAAAGACATGCAAATTCTTCTTTCGAATGAGGATGGTTTTTCAAAGCGCGATGGATAATATTGGTCGCTCCCATCCCAATAAGTTTTTTCGTTTGCTCATCACTAAAAGAAAAAGCATAACCGCAAGATTTAAGGGATGCGTTTAAGGCGGTTGCGATGCCACTAATCGTGTCAAGAACTGTGCCATCTAAATCGAAAAGAATAGCTTTGTACATTGTTAATTCCTAAAAATGAGGCCTAATTTGCGACATTAGGCAAAGATTTGCATAGTTTATTTGCTTGGGAAACGGACGCGATTGGAGACGAAAGTTGTATGCAACAACTCATGGGCTTTGTGACCACAAGGCTCGCCGAGAAAATCTTTGTAGAGACGGATAACGTCCTTGTTCTTATGCGACTGACGAACGATTTGCTTTTCGTCTTCGCCGTAAAGAACGCTTGCCCGTTTTTGCATATAGGTCTGCAAAATATCATCGTCCTCGTTTGGCAGGAACACAGGTTTGACGAATGGTTGTCCGCCACCATTAATGCATCCGCCCGGGCAGCCCATAATCTCGATGAAGTGATATGGAGAAGTGCCGTTGCGTATTTGATCGAGGAGAGGTTTGGCATTGCGCATTCCGTGACTCACGGCAACGCGCACTTTCGTGCCATTGATATCAAGTTCGGCTTCTTTGATGCCTTCAAGACCACGAACATCTTTGAAAGCGACAATCGCCGCTTCTTGGCCGGTCAGTTCGTGATAAGCGGTTCTTAACGCCGCTTCCATAACGCCACCGGTGACGCCAAAGATGACACCTGCGCCACTGTATTCGCCAATTAGATCATCATCAAATTGTTCATCGGGAAGTTTGTTCCAAACGATGCCAGCGCGCTTGATTAACTTAGCTAATTCGCGAGTCGTCAAGACAGCATCAACATCGGGCAGGTTAGCAACCGCCGCATTAGCTGGCCTGGTCTTTTCATATTTTTTGGCAGTGCAAGGCATGATGGAAACGACAAAGATGTCCTTTGGATCCAAACCATGATTTTGCGCGAAATAGGATTTGATAATCGCGCCACCCATCTCGTGAGGCGATTTGCAGGTCGAGATATGCGGAATAATATCTGGATAGAAATATTCCATATAGTTAATCCAACCTGGCGAACAGGAAGTGATTTGCGGAAGGGTACCACCGTTCTTCATGCGTAGTAAAAGTTCATTGGCTTCTTCAATAATTGTCAAGTCAGCGGAGAAATTAACATCGAAAACGCGGTAAAAACCAAGACGGTGCAAAGCAGCGACCATTTTGCCAGTTCCAGGAGTGCCAATCTTTTCGCCAAATTCTTCAGCGATGGCGGCGCGAACGGCGGGTGCTGTCTGCACGATTACATATTTGTGGTCGGTGAAGGCTTTGTCGACCGCGCTTATTTCACTATTTTCTGATAGAGCGCCTGTCGGGCACACATTGACGCATTGGCCGCATTGGATACACGGAGAATGCATAAAACTGCGGTTTTCAGCAGGGCCGACAATCGTTTTGAAACCACGGAATTCTTGGCCGAGAATACCAATGCCTTGTGCTTCTTTGCACCGCACGATACAGCGGCCACATAAAATGCATTTTGAAGTATCGCGGATAATTCCGGGAGCCAAGCGGTCAAGGGTAGTTCTTGTCATTTCGCCAGTAAACACATCTTCGCGGGCCCCGGTCGTCTTGGCCACATGAAGTAATTCGCATTGCCCGTTTTTGGTGCATTGCTGACAGTTTTTATTGTGATTGCTTAAAAGCAATTCGACGGACGTACGACGGGCTTTCGAAGCTTTCGCTGAAGAAATAGTGATTTCCATTCCTTCGTTGACGGGATAGGCGCAGGACGCGACTAAACCGCGGGCCCCTTTAACTTCGACAAGGCAGACGCGGCAACTGGCCACTGAGCATTTTCCATCATTAAAAGCGCATAGGGAAGGAATCTCGTAACCACATTTTCTGGCGGCCTTAAGAATAGTTATCCCTTCTTCGACTTGAAAGGGCTTGCCTTCAATTTTTATGTTGACTAATTTTGCCATGATTTGTTCTCCTTCTAGCGCTTGATGATCGAATCAAATGGGCAGACCGAGTAACACATCCCGCATTTGATACATTTGAGTGGATCGATAACGAATGGTTCTTTGCCGAGAACGCCGCTGATGCAGCTGACAGGGCAGACGCGAGCGCATTTGCCACACTTCTTGCACTTCTCGGGAATAATATAGTATTCCATCAATTTCTTGCACACGTGGGCTGGGCACTTTTTATCGATGATGTGAGCCATATATTCGTCGCGGAAGTTTGTGAGCGTTGACAAGACTGGATTAGCGGCCGTCTGACCTAATCCACATAGGGAGTTTTCGCGGACTGCATACGCTAATTCGACCAATTCATCAAGATCTTTTAGCGAAGCGCGACCTTCGGCGATTTTTTCCAAATACTCAAGCATACGCTTGGTGCCGATTCGGCAAGGAGTGCACTTGCCACATGATTCGTCGCAAATAAATTCCATGTAAAATTTCGCGACATCGACCATGCAGTTGTCTTCATCCATGACGATCGCGCCGCCAGAACCCATCATTGAGCCACGGGCGATTAATGAATCGTAATCGATTGGCACATCGAGATCTTTTTCGGTGAGACAACCGCCAGATGGACCGCCAGTTTGAATGGCTTTAAATTTCTTGCCATGAGGAATACCACCACCGATATCATAGATAAGTTCGCGTAAGGTCGTTCCCATCGGCACTTCAACAAGACCGACGTTATTTACTTTCCCGCCGAGAGCAAAAACTTTTGTGCCCTTAGACTTTTCAGTGCCGAGTTTGATATATTCTTCGGCGCCATTGCGAATGATGTAAGGCACGACGGCAAGGGTCTCGACGTTATTGACAATCGTCGGTTTTTGCCACAATCCCTTGACAGCCGGGAATGGCGGTCTTGGGCGAGGCATGCCTCTTTGACCTTCGATTGAGTTGAGAAGCGCGGTTTCTTCACCGCAGACGAAGGCTCCGGCGCCCAACCGCACGTAAACGCGGAAATTGAAACCGGTTCCCATAATATTATCGCCAAGCAAACCGACCTTTTCGAGGAGGTCGATGGCTATTTTTAATCTCGTGACGGCTAAAGGATATTCGGCGCGGACGTAAAAATATCCAGCTGTCGCTTGAATTGCATATCCGGCGATCATCATCCCTTCAATCGCGGCAAATGGGTTTCCTTCGAGAATCGAACGATCCATAAACGCACCTGGGTCGCCTTCGTCGCCATTGCAGACAACGTATTTGACATCTGATTTTTGATCGAGGGCAAACTGCCATTTGCGACCCGTTGGGAAACCACCACCACCGCGGCCGCGCAGACCAGATTTTAAAATCTCATCGACGACTTCCTGACTTTTCATCGTCGTGATGACTTTGTGGAAGCCTCTAAATGAACCATAGCCAAGAGCCTCATCAAGGTTTTCGGGGTTGATGATACCGCTGCCATAAAGGGCGATTTTGATTTGCTTTTTGAAGAAATCGACATCTTTTTCGGTACGGGCCGGTTGATTCGTTTTCGGATTGACGTAAATTAAGTCTTCGACGATGCGCCCGCCGATGACATCTTCTTCGATAATGCGCTCGACATCAGCTGGTTTGACCATGCGGTAAAGCGTTTCACCAGGATAGACGCGGACAAATGGACCTTGTGAACAAAAGCCGAAACAGCCGACCGAATCAACGCTGACTTTCTTATCGAGACCTTTTTCTTTAATCTTGCTTTTTAATAGATCAATTATGTCCCCTGCTCCGGTGGACATACATCCTAAACCGCCGCAGACAAGAAGAGCTTTAGTGCCGGTTTCACCACTAAACTTTTTTGCTAAACATTGCTCGCAGGAACGAATTTTGTTAGCGAGCTCTTGCGGAGTGGTAATTTTCATTATTTGGCACCTCCTTGATATTCTTGAAGAATCTTTTCGACGCGGTTGACGGACAGATTGCCGTATACTTTACCGTTGATGGTGGCAGCCGGTGCGATAGCGCAGGCTCCAATGCATCGCAATGCATCCACTGTAAACAAACCATCAGGTGTCGTTTCACCTGGTTTGATTTTTAAAATGTCGCAAAACTTATCAATAACGTTTTGCCCACCTTTAACATAGCATGCCGTGCCGAGGCACACGCCGATGATAAATTTGCCTTTTGGTTTTAACGAGAAAAACGAATAAAAAGTCACGACTCCGTAAATCTCCGCCACCGGAATGCCCATCTCTTCCGAGACGATTTCTTGGACTTCGAGTGGAATGTAGCCAAATTCTTGTTGAATTTGGGACAAGACAACAAGTAAAGGGGTCGGCTCATCTTTGTGAGAAGCGACAATTTCCTTAATTCTTTTTTTGGCGTGTTCTTGAATGATTGCCATTTGCTATCCTCCGCATGTCATAAAATGACGCATAAATGCACCTTTAATATAGTATGTAAATATTTTATATTTTTCAATATAAAGTTGGGTATGGCTTTTTGTATGGGCTTACATCGACAAAAGAAAAGGAGCGTTGCGCTCCCTTTATTTCGCTTAGTGAATAATATCTTCGACTTTGCGATTGCCTTGCCGCCCTTCTTTGAAGACGATTTCACCCTTGCTAATCGCTCCGACTGGGCAAACATGGCCGCACAATAGGCAGCCGACACATTTTTCTTTGTTCACGGAAGGTGTTCGCTTTTTCTCATCCCAGTCGATTGCTTGATGGGCGCCATCATAGCACGAGATGTAGCATCGCCCACAATTAATGCAGACGTCAAGGTCGATTTCCGGATAGATCTTATAGTCGCGGTCCAATTCTTCGGCGGGGATGATATTGGCATTAGCTAACCCGACAAGTTCTTCGAGTTTGTTGACACCTTGCTCATCCATATAATGCATTAAACCATTTTTCAAATCGTCGATAATGCGATAGCCATATTGCATGATCGCCGTCGTGACTTGTAAAGTGGAAGAACCAGCGAGGATAAACTCCGCCGCGTCTTCCCAAGTCTCGATGCCGCCAATGCCGGAAATAGCGACGTTTTTGAGGCGTGGATCAGCGCGCATTTGCTGGATGAAGCGCAAAGCAATCGGCTTGACGGCTTTGCCGGAATATCCAGAGATCGATGATTTGCCGTTAATGATCGGCATACCAACTTTTTTCTCAAGGTCGATATTACATATCGATTTAAGGGTATTGATGGCGGCGATGCCGTCGGCTCCACCTTCCAGACAGGCCACCGCGACTGGTATCATATCCGTGATATTCGGCGTCATTTTCGCCAGCACCGGAAGTTTGCTTCCGCGCTTGACGGCACGACAATATTGGCGACATAAATCGGGATTCGTTCCGACATCGCTGCCCATCGCGTGAGAGGTCATCTGCGGGCATGATAAATTCATCTCAAGCATATCGGCTCCGGCTTCTTCGGCAAGGCGCGCCAGCTCTTCCCATTCATGGTCGTTTGAGCCCATGATGGAAGCGATTAAGACTGACATCGGAAACTCTTTTTTCAAGCGGCGGATGTCCGCCAAGTTCTCATCGAGAGGATGCTCGGCGATCTGCTCCATGTTTTTAAATCCGACAAAGGGAGTGTTTTCTTTATTGAGTTTGTCAAAGCGCGGTGAAACTTCGTCAACGACGAAATTATAATATCCCATAGTTTTGAAGACGACTCCGCCCCATCCGGCGCCATAGGCTTTTTTGCACATGTCGTAGCAATTGCCGACCGGCGAAGAAGATAGGCAGAATGGATTAGGAAAGCGCACCCCGAGAAAATTGATGGATAAATCTTTCTTAATCATCTTATCTTCCTCCTATTTTGCTATGTATCAAGTAGGCGACGTCTTTTCCGGTCCTGACGGCAGCGACGACCGTTTTGTCAAGGTGGGCGATATCGCCGGCGACATACACTTTCGGATCAGTCGTCACATAACCTGGAACATCGGATTCGCCTTTTACAATGCGAATGCCATCTAAACCTTCGACATCGGGATATTGACCGATAGCCAAGATAATCTTATCAGCCGTGATTTTGACCTCGCCGGGAATCACGCGATGCTTAAAGGTTACAGTATTACCTTCGACGGCGAGAGGGACATAGCCGTCGATGATTGAAATCCCTAACTTCTGAGTGTCGCGAAGTTCTTTTTTGGAAGCGCGGAATTCGCAAAATTCCTCATAGACGACATCGGTGATGTTTTTGCATCCGAGCAGTTTAAGCGTGACGTTGGTATCCATCGCCACATCGCCACCCCCGATGACGAGAATATTTTGTGGAATCTCAACTTGGCCTTTGCTGTCTTTGACACGCTTTAAAAAATCGACCGCGATCTCCACATACTTATTATTGGCGAAAAGGGGAATCATCTTACCGCGATTCGCTCCGACGGCAACGATGACAGCGTGATTGTTATCTTTTAAATCGCTAAGCGCGATATCGCGTCCAACTTTGGTGTTGAGATGAATCTTGACACCCAAAGCTTCAACTTTGGCAATTTCACTATCGACGATATGACTCGGAAGGCGATACTCCGGGATTCCGTAGCGAAGGTATCCTCCGGCTTTATCATCCTTTTCGTAAATATTAACTTCATAGCCCAGACGGGCAAGT
>JBAZDT010000029.1:0-7912 GCA_041654325.1 Bacilli bacterium
GTTCGTGTTCGCTTTTCAAGATCGTGAGTGTCGTGTTCTCTTTGCTTCGCTCAACGGCCAACGAAATCAAAGCCGCGTCCATCATTTTAGATCGTCGCTTTCACGTGTTTAAGCGTCAACGTGATGGCCGATGAGTCGTTGTTCGTTACCTGCGCTTTCGCGTACTTCATCCCTTGCAGGTTGAACCCAAACGATCGGCGCACCAGGAACGCGTCATCCATATCCGATGGATTCACTGAGAAGGTGTAGTCGGATTCCGGTTTGCTGTCATAGTTCACGTTATCCGCGCTCGTCAACACGTCAATCACTACCGTCCCAGATGCCACGGATGTTGCGAACGTCACGGATGCTTGCAGTATTCCGTATATCGCCTTGTCTTCGTTTTGTACCGCCGATGTGAAAACACTCCCAGCGGATATCGATTCCGCGGTGAAAAGGGTGATTGCAGAGCTTTCTAAATAGGCCATGTTCTTCCTCCTTATTGTTTTATAATGTTTAACGGGTATGGTGTATATCCGTTATTGTTGGTAATATACCAGATGATGTTTGCAGTATGTGCTTCATCGTCAAAAACAAGCTTACCGACTTTATTGTCTTTATACATATAGTACCCACCGGAACCGGAATACATTTTGTATTTCGAAAATTCTATAAGAGTATCTTGATCTAACTGGTCAACTGTATAAGACTTTATGCTGTTAGATTTTATTATCTTTATGTTATATATTTCTCCGAATTTGAAGCATGCAATAATTGAGTCATGGCTAAAGTAATCCGCTTCTGTTATAGGCTCAACTATTGTTACTGATCCGCCGTTGAACAATACACCGTAGGTATCTGTTGAAAAAAGCGTTCCTGCAGTTGATCCGTTTAGTACTTTGACCGTGCTTTCCCGTGTGCTTTTCACAAAACCAAAACTCGTGAACATTTTAGTGCTTACTTCTAACACTCCGAGCTCATACGTTGACAGAATCTCGGGCTCTTCGCCTTCTTCCGGCGTTGAATAAGCCCTCGTTTCGTGTTCTACAACAATATAGTTTTTATTGGCAATTCTAAAAACCGGAGCAGAAGAATCATAAAAAACAAAGTTGTTCTCTTTAGAAACATGCGGGTAGCGTTCTCGGAAGTAGCTTATTGGTACTAATTGATAATTAAGCGAATCGTGGAACGTATATTCTATTTCATCAGCCGGCCACCAACTTTTCGCCTCGCTTGATATAATACCGGCTTCGTCAAAAGTGTTTATAAAAATAGTGTTTTCTTCATAATTTGGCATGTTTTCTGATACGGCTTCATATATTCGGAATGTTCCTCCGTAAAACTTGTAAAAATACAACTTTAGTTTGTTTACTTCGTGAACATAGCTCCAGGAGACGTCAAACGGAAATGTGTTTGGATACGGGCTTGGGTTCGGTTTTATCACATAATCAATATTTACAACGTGCTTTTCGGAATATAGTCTGTCATAATCTTCTTTGATAGAAACATACGGGAGTTGTTCGCCAATTTCCGTTTCGCCTTTCAAAGGATATTCCCATAGGACATAATCAATTAAATATCCACCGCCGTCACCGCTAATGTCAGGCAAATTGGCCGAGGCATAAGTGAATTTGACGCGATGAGGGTATGTAGGGGGTTGCCCTCCGCCAGTTAAAAACGACACAGAATCAGGCACGCCAATCCATCGAAGCGTTGAGGTTCTTGGCCTTCCGTAGTAAGAAGAAATATAAAGCGCGTATTGCATTGGGCGCACTGTGCGCGGGTCATAATCATAAGGCGAAGGCAAATAAACAGACTCGGTGTGTGTTCCCCATGGCTTTGCACCGCCTTGTGCAACCGCGCAATCCATTACAAAATCGCCGCTAACAGCGTAAAGGGATATTGTAATGTTTGATCTTTCATATAGATCATCCCCTGGATATCTGAACCAGTGATAAGCCTCTTGTTTCCCGGTAACATCTGTTCTTCCTTTTTTGTATATTGGTGTTCCGGACAAATCCGTGCGATCGTATATCGAGTGGTGTTCAATGTCTGCCGGATAGTAAACTATTTTTCTGAGTGTCTCATACTCAGCTAAATCCGAAACGCCAGTTTCTAATTTTTGTTTGAACAGTCTTTGCAACGACGTTTTGAGCGGGCTTGTTACTAAGTGTGTAGTTTCGCGCGAGCCAATTGCCTTGATAACATCTAATCCGGCGATTTCGTAGTAGTTTGGTTTTAACTGTTCTATGTTAATTGCATCGGCGGGATACCCCGGGTAAGAACCGTAGCTGTAATTTTCTGAACATTTCAATGTATCTGAAAGCGTTCTGTGGTTAATTTCCGCGTATCGATAGTCGTCTCCTTTTAGGGAGAGCCAAAATCTCCTGTAGTGTTCGGAATATTGAACCGATTTGCTGTTATTGATAAATTCATTCAAGTAAACGCTTGACGCGTTAACATAGGGGATTGGATCACTCGGAAAGGATGTTAATATAATTTCGGCTGCAGCTTCTTCGCTTTTTTTTAGCGCCCGCCATTTTCCGTCGCTCGCTATGTCATGTATAATAATGTACCACTCTTTCGTAAGTTCATCGTAGGCGTTTGCCATAAGTCCCGCACCGCTCAAATATAATTCAGTAATGTCTTCGGAATAAATTGGTATAAAAGCAAACGCCGAACCTATGCTAACAGCTTTCAAAACATTGTATCCCGTATCGTTTTTGCCCAAGCAATACAATATTCCGGACCCATATTTGTCAAACGTGATCCGCCCGTTCATCACGGGAAGAAACCCGAACATCTTCGCGCTTATGCTCATAAGTAGTTGAACTTCTCCTTTTTAGTTAGCGGCGCCTTCCAAAGCAACACGCCGTTCTCACCGATCTCGATCTCGTTCTGCGAGTATTCCGATGTCGTGTCGTCCTTCCATCGTATCTTTGTCTTGCCGGTCACGCGATCGATCCAACAATACTCGATGTTGGTTATAATGCTTGGGGCGTTCGCGTAGGATTCGGCGATCTTGCGGTACAAGATATTCCCGGGGAATACCTTCATCGTCCAGGAGGTGTTCGCTTTCTCCTTGAACGTGAGCGTCACGACCACGCCGGATGAGAGGTCATAGTCAATATTTGTCCGTTCAAGAACGCAATTCGCGCCCTGATATGTGTGCGCGGATTCCGATGTCGGAAAATGCACGGCGAGCGGGATCGAGCCCACCATTCCGTGTTCGTATGTGCAAGTTGTTTCGGTGTTGTAGATGCGCTCGTTGTATTCGTGGTTTGCGACCGCGTTCAACGCGTCAAGGTCGAGTATCTGCGGCATATCGATCACGTCCGCTTCGGCTTCGTCACCGATGATGACCTCGTGTATCTGTTCCGCAGATTGAGAGAGGATGTGGAGGGTGATGTAGTTGGGGAGCGTGTATTTGAACTGTTGCATTTCGTAGTTAGCCAAAGCTTCGATCGGCTGCATGTTGATTGCGTCCGGGTCAGTGTCTTCAACATATTCCCCAAACTCCGTTATCCATTCTAATGTACTCGCCATCCTCGGTATGGCGAGTATTAAAAATATGTCATCGTCATCCGGGATAATGAAAAACGGTTTGCATGTCCCTTCCGCAAACGACAGACCAAGATCAGAGAGCTTGTTCGTGAATATCTTTTCCTCGTAGAACGATTGCGTAAAGACGTTGAATGCGGTATTCGTGTCGTCAAAATATAACTGATCGATGCTTCCCTCTTCCACATAAACCTGAGCGTGTTTGACGTAGGTCATAAAAAGTATGAACCCTTTATCCTCGTCATCGTTCTTCGCGGCGAACGGCGTCCACCATTGCTGAGACGCCGTGTTATACGTCACAGATATTTCTTCTGCCACCCCGCTTGGATCGGTAAACGGCGCGCGTACCTTTACGGCATAAGAACCCGGGAGACTATCGCCGCCAGACACGATGCGAATATATCCGCTCGTCCGGTCAAACGCCGATCCGACCTCGTCACCGTCACCGCCATACGGGCAGTAACCACGATACGCGTCATACTCCCTCAACCCTTGCAACCCATTCCCCTGGAACGAGAAACTTTCGATTGTCGCGCCGTAGTAAGCTGCCGGGAGTGTGGTTTTGTAGAAGTCTTGCAAGGCGTCCGTGCCTTCGCCAGTCGGTTTGATGTCGACGTCGTAGGATTCTATCTCACCGAGCGCATCGATGAAACTCACGTACCATCGTTTATGTGTGCTGTCCGCTGTTTCTTCCCATCTTGTTTGATAAGGATAACCGCGGAAGGCTTCTGATTGCGAACCTACACCCGGCTCCGATTCTGATTTCGCGTAGAATATGTACTCTGTTCCAAGCGCGAACGGACACGGTTCGGTCTTCTTTGTGACGATCGTTAGCTCTGCCGTGTTCGGGGTATATCCGCGGTTGTGTGTTGCGCTGAATGATTCGATCTTGAGATCGGCAATGCTTGTGATGATTCTCGATACGTAGGCCGCCATCTTATTGTCTCCTCAAGAATCGCTTCGGCAATTCTTTTATGTCGCGTTCAAGCGTGGTAACACGTTGCCTAAGTTCCGATGCATCAACGTTAGAACGCGACGTTTGCCGATTCGTTGCATTGTGGTTTTGCCCGGTTATCTCATTGAGTGTTTTCGCAATCTTTTGCAATGTTTCGAGTATCATCAGCTCACCTTCTCGCTTAGGGTTAGATTGATCAAATGGTTTTTGCCGGTAAGCGTTACGAGCATTTCGGAGATGTCAATCAAGAGGTTTCTTGTGTCTTCCACGGATGTTTGTGTTTCAAGCGATATAGAAGCTTTAGAGTTGTTCAGCTCTTCTATTCGTGCCTTAACGTCCTCAATAGACGCGACAATCTCCTCGCTGTTTTTTTTGACCTCAGCCGGAGATTCGGAAAGTATCATGTGGCCGGGGTCAGGCCCTTCTCCGACTTCGTCTGCCGCCTCTTTTAGTAGCCATAGTTTGTTTATCCAATCCATAATTTCATCTGACAATCCGACATAGGACAGGTTTTTGATCATTTGCTCGATAGAGAACCCCGCATCAAAAAAGAGGTCGACGAGTTTTTGCGCCGTCTCTTTTGCCGAATCAGCTAAAGGTGAAAAGTCCATTAAAGCTAACCCATTCAGTATCGTCTGCGCATCTATCCCGGCGTCAACTAATATCGCGGTCAGTTGCGACGCGAACGCTTCCGCTTGGTCAGCCACCTGCGAGAAGCCGTCCATAAACTCGTCAACGAACCGGCGTCGAATGTTTATGAACGCGGCCGAGAACTTATCCTCCATCTGTTGAACTGCGTCTGCGATAATAGCTTCCCAGTCGTATACAGCCTGATATAGCAATTCGCCGGCAACGGACGTGTCGATCTTTACTTCGAACTCGAGCTGCTTTTGGAGTTCTTCCGAAGGAATCATTCCGGTTATCGCTTGCACAGTTTGAGAGAATTCGTCGATCGCTTTTTGCTTAGCTTCGGCCCACATGGCAGATAGGTTTTCCGAAAGCCCTCTGAACGAAGGGCCAAGCGACTCGCTTAATGTGACAACGAGTTTTAGTTGTTCTTCGACTGAATCCAAACTCGCGATTGCTCCTTGAACATCCGCGTTGACCGTGATGGTTTTGGTAGTCTCTAACAGATCAACCTTTTTAACCAAAGAATCTAATACCTTTTCGGCCATCTCATCACCCCTTTTTCTCCGTAACGAGGACGGTCACGTTCACAACGCGGCCGTCCAGAGCGTTAAGTTTCGCGTTAATTGCGTCGATCTGTTCTTTAGCTGATGAGCTGACCGCCGAGAAAGTGCTTTTAGCGTTCGTTTCAAACTGTCCGAAGGTCTTCTCGTTCACTTGCCCAATCTCGGTGTTGATAACCTTTCCAAGTGATTGAAACGAAGCCGTGACTGATTCGCGCGCAGTTTCCGCTTTGCTTTTGAGAACCTCAAACTCCACGTTGTTTGCTTGATTGAGCGCTTCTTCCGCGCTCATCCCCGCTGATTGGAATATAGCGATCAGATCGGATTTTGTTTCGTTGGCTGTCGGTTTCAAGCCCGTCCAGTCTACTTTGTCGATTGCTTCGAGCGCTGTTTTAGAGTCAACGCCCGCGTTAGACAGGGTTTGATATATATTTGCCGCCGCCGTTTCTACTTTGTTGTCGATGTTGGAAAACTCTAAATCATTCACCACGCCTAACGCAGCCGCGGCCTCTTGACCTGCTTGTGCGAACGACGCTTTCACTTCTTGCGCGGCCGCCTCCGCTTCTTGAGTTGTTGTGTCAAAGTTGAGGTTTTTCATCTGTTGCAGAGCTTCCGCTGAACTGTATCCGGCTTCCCGGAATGCGTTGTAAATTCTTTGAGAGTTGTTTTCGGCCGAAGATGAGATTGGAGAGAAGTCTATCTGATTGATTTTGTTAAGCGCTTCCGGGACGCTGTCACCCATATCCGAGAACACGGCCATCACGCTTTGTGCCAAAGCTTGAACCTTGTTGTCTACTGTTGAAAAGTCCATTGCCCCAACGGCCACGCCAAAGTCTGCAGCGACTTTTTCACCGAGAGCGCCGACAGTTTCTTCCACCACGCCTGCGGCGATTGTAGCGTTATTCATTAGACCGTCAAACCCGAGTTTGTTGAGCTCAGCCATCGCCTCGCCGGCGGAATATCCCGCGTTTGTCAATGTGTTGTATATCTCCGTCGCCGCCGCATCAGCCGATGTAGCCAAAGGCGAGAAGTCAATTTGCGTTATCTTATCCAGCGCGTCCGGCACGCTTACGCCAAGGTCAGATAACGTCGACATGATGCTGTTCGCGAGCGATTTTACTTTGTCATCGACCGTCGCAAAATCAAGCGCGTTCATGGCTATTCCAAAGTCTGATACCACTTTATCGCCCAAAGCGCCGATAGTTTCTTCTACCACCGCCGCGGCTATTTCAGCGTTTTCCATTAAGCCGCCGAACCCTATGTTGTTGAGTTCTTCGACCGCTTCAGCAGCCGAATACCCGGCATCTCTGAATGTGTCGTAAAGGTTCACGGCAACGTCTTCTGCGGATGTTTTAAGAGCCGAGAAGTCTATGTTTTGAACCGCACTTTGAATGTTCCCGGCACCAACGTTGATTTCCGCCAACGCTTCAGACACGGCGGTCTTAATGTCTTCTACAAGCTGCTGTGCGGCTGCATTAGTGTTAGCAATTTCGCTATCCAACGTGTTGGACACGCCGGTCAGCGCCAATTCCATTTGGTTAATGCTGTTCGAGTCTACGTCTACGCTTAGCTTTTTACCGTTTATTTCGGCAACAAGACCCAATAAGTGATTAAGTTTTTCGAGAGCGCCTTTGTCCGCCATCTTATATGCCCTCCGTTTCAATTCGCACTTTAATCACACCGAGGTTTTCTATCTCTAAAAGTTTGCTCAGCAGTTCTTCGGCTTTGGCCTTTGCGATCGTTACCTCGTCCGCGTTTACTTTTATAAGCGCTTCCGTTTCTAACAGCGCGTTCAGCTTGGTTTGTATCTCGTCGATTTTTGCAGCCGCCTCGCTTTCGAACGGGATCACGATCTTTTTGGTATTGATCGCGTCGATTGCGGCGCCAATCCCTTCTATTTTCGCTTTCATATTTTCTAAACTCATACTCACGCGCCCGCTTCCGCGAAGTCGAATGCCACGGCGATCTTCTTGCCGTTTAGTTTGTCCAATTTATCGCTCATGTCTTTAATGTTGAGGTTTGCTTCTTCTATCGCGCCGGTGATGGCTTTAGAGAGATTGGATCGTAGCATATCGAACTTCTTGTTATCGATCTCTTCGAGTTCTTGCAGGGCTTTGTTCTTCGCGCTCGTGAAGGCGTCCGCAATGTCGTCTTTTGCGCCCGCTGCGTTCTTTTTAAGTGTGTCAAAATCGATCGCGTTGACGAACTTCTCCGCTTCCGTAGCCGA
>JBAZDT010000030.1:0-7900 GCA_041654325.1 Bacilli bacterium
GGTCGGTCGCCAGTGAATTCTGCCTCGTGAAAGAGAAGAGAGAAATAACTTTGCTGATGTCATTTTGAATGAAGTTCGATTGTGGCGTTATTTGACCTTTCGCTTCATTGCGAACTTTGTTGAAATCGAAATATAGTTCTTCTAAGTCATTCATCATCGTCATGAAGACGAGACCGCGGTAAAAGCGTTCGTCGGCTTTGACTAAAGAGGCAAAACGTTCATCGAATTGGTTATTTTTCTTAGCGAAGTCGATATGAACCGCGGCGATGCGGCGGATTTCTTCATGAAGAGGTATGACTTGTTCATAAATCGTCAAATGCTGAGCGTGGTCGACGCGCAAACCTTCTGGGGCGATGCGGAGAATCGTCGAATCATCACCGTAGATTAAGGCGTGAAATTCCTTGATCCGCTCGACAAGTTTTTCCCCGTTTTCCTTTTGTTTATCCAAAAAGATTTTAAGTGGGGTATTCTGCTCGATTTCAAGAAGGACGCCGCGCTTCTTAAAGTGGTAAAAATCGAGATTGTAATCTTTTTTCTTAATCGCGTACTCAAGCGTATCGCGGATGATGACATTATAGTGAATTAAGGTGACGATTGCTTTTTGAATGTTTTCCATGGGTTACTCCTCAATCAAATGTTTTCTAAGATCTCGAAAATGGTGGATTGTGTACTTGGCGTATTTGCGCACCGAGCTCGGTGCGTGGCGCATGCAGAAGCTGTTTTCATATTTGATGAACATCGAGATATCGTTTCCGGAATCGCCGACGACCACCACATCTTTATCGCTTCGTTTTAAATAGTCCAAGTAATATTGGATGCCTTCGGCTTTATTGCATCCACGCGGGGTTATTTCAATGAACATCCCAATCCAGCTGGCTTCGATTTCTGGGTATTTTTCGCGGAGCTCTTTATTGACTTCCTTCGCTCTTCGCTGGGCTCTTTTTGACAGTCCGAAGTAAATCATCAACTTGTAAACTTGCCCTTTTTCCAGCTCTTCTTCGAAAACCTCATCGCTATAGACATAAGGTTCTCGATAAGCCCCTTGAATAAAGTAATAGAAACGGTGCCCGAGATTTTTGACGCGGCTTTTGTGGCGATCATACGTGACGAGGTTTTGATTTTTGCTCATCAGAAGGTAGCCGGTCGGATCGTAGTCGCGATTGATTTCTTCGAGTATTTCTCTCATGCGATAACGCGGGAGGAAAAGCTCGCGGATAATTTGCTTATCACAAGATATATAAGCGGAATTACAGCTGATAACATCGACAGGCCGATCAATTACTTCCACGACCTTATGGCTAAAAAAGTGATTCCGTCCCGAGACGATAACCACTCTTCCTCCCTCATCGATATAATCGCGGATAAAAGACTTGTTGCGATCGGAAATCATCGCGACGAGGCGCTTGGGATAAAAGAGGGTTCCGTCTAGATCGGTGGCGATAATCTTTTTCATTCGCAAGTATTTTATACTTAAGATATTTATTTAACAAGCCCAAAGGGCAAAAGCCACAAAAAAAGAGGCAAAAGCCTCTTCTTTATTATTGGTAAGTATCCGCTATTTCAATTGGTTTTCGGCCTGGATGACGCCGATGCCGCCATCGATGCGGTGATAGACGACGGAAACGCGGTTGTCATCGCTGTCAAGATAGATAAAGAAATCATGTCCGAGAGCGTTCATGCGCGTTACGGCCTCATCGATTTCCATCGGCTCGAGGTAAATCGACTTTGTGCGGACGACAGTGTCGTTATCGGCAGCCGTCTCTTCGGCTTCAAAGTTTTCAAAAGCGATGGATTTCCCAAGGCTGAGTTTTGTTTTGGAGCGGTCCATGCGCGTTTTTAACTTGCGCATTTGCCCTTCTAATTTATCAACGGCTAGGTCGACGGCGGCGTACAGGTCCTCGTGTTTAACTTCGGCGCGGAAATCAAGTTGCGGGGTAAAGATGGTAATCTCAACCTTAGCCCCCGACTTATATGTGCGAACGACGGCTCGACAAATGACATCCTCCTTAATGATAAAGTACTTTTTCATACGCGAAAGTTTCTTTTCGATCGCTTTACGAATAGCTTCCGTAACTTCGATGTTTTTGCCAATGATTTGAAATTTCATCATTGTCCTCCTTTATTATTAATATGTTGTACTTCTGATTTCATTATCGCAAAAATGACCATTAATAAATAGTGGTTTGCGCACTTTTTTAGCGATTTATTTTATATGCGACGGATTATATTTTGGTCGGCGCTTTTGATTAGCGCCTTAATTTCATCGACCTTATCGAGTTGTTCCCACGGAAGTTTCAAATCGGGCCGGCCAAAGTGACCATAGGCTGAAAGTTTCTGATATTTGAACGTCGGTTTGTTGAGCGCAAACTTTTCGATGATGGCTCCCGGGCGAAAGTCAAAAAGGCGCTTGATGACCTGAAGGATGAAATCATCCGTGTAGCGCGCGGTGCGGAATGTCGAAATATTGATGCTTAAAGGTTCAGAGACACCGATGGCATAGCCAACTTGAATTTCCAAGCGATCGGCAATTCCAGCCGCGACGAGATTCTTCGCTACATAGCGCGCCATATAAGCCGCGCTGCGATCGACTTTGGTCGGGTCTTTGCCGGAAAAGGCTCCACCTCCGTGCTTTGAAGAACCGCCGTAAGTATCGACGATAATCTTGCGGCCAGTGAGGCCGGTATCACCAAGCGGGCCGCCGATAACAAAGCGGCCGGTCGGATTGATTAAGTAATGAAAGTCCGAATTTAAACCAAAGGAAGCGACAACCGGTTTCATAATTTGCTCAAGCACAAATTTCTCGAAATCATCCCTGCGATAATCAGGATCGTGCTGGATAGACATCAAAATCGTGTCGACGCGGATATTTTTCGCATCGGAATAGTCGATCGTCACCTGCGATTTCATATCGGGACGGGCGTGGAGGAATTTTCCTTCCTTACGAAGTTTTGCCGCGATGCGAACAAGTTTTTGGGCAATCGAAATCGGAAGAGGCATATAACCTTTTGATTCCTTGGTGGCATAACCAAACATGATACCTTGATCGCCAGCCCCAATATCCAGAAGACGGCCGTGGGTAATGCCACTTGCGATATCTGCGGATTGGTTTTTGACTTTGACTTCGATGACGCATGTATCGGCTCCAAGTCCTAACTCGGGACGCGTATAACCCACTTCGCGGATGGCTTTGCGGGCGATGGCTTCAAAATCAGGAGTCACCTTGCACGTAATCTCCCCGCCGATCAACACGTATTCAGTCGTGGCGAAACATTCGCAAGCGACGCGGGCGTTTTCATCATGTTCTAAACAAAAGTCTAAAATAGCGTCGCTGATGCGATCGCAGAGCTTATCGGGATGACCTTCGGATACCGCTTCGCTCGTAAAGAGAATTTTTTCGCTCATAATATTATGATCCTTTCTAAACAAAAGACTCCCCACTAAGGAAAGCCTTTTCAGGATATCCTTTGTACTTATCGTTCGGAGCGTGGGACTCCGCTTAGGAAGAGCACTTACTACTTTATCGTAGAGTTGCTACCGTGATTTCTCATCCTTGGTTCACGGTTCTTGATAAGACAAATATATTGTCGAAGTAATTGTAAAAAGAAAATGCCCTCTCGTCAAGGACATTACTTAAATTATTTTATAATTTCGCCGTAGAGGGGACCGCAGCCATCAGCGCAGGCGTTGGCGGCGTTGCTCTCGTCGGTATCGATGTGGACGGCGGTCGCAAATTTATCGCTGACGCGGACGACGACATCTTTGAAGATGATGCCGCGCTCAGGGGTGTTCACGTCGATCATGATGACATCCCCGCTTTTTAAACCAACTGCCGATGCATCTTCAGGAGTCATGTGCAAGTGGCGTTTGGCGATGATGACACCTTCTTCAATACTCACTGTTCCATTCGGCCCAACAATCTGAATCGGGGCGCTTTTAGCGACGTTGCCGGATTCGCGAATTGGGGCGATGACGCCGAGGGTACGCGCATCGGTCATCGACACTTCAACCTGCGTTTTGCTACGCACGGGTCCGAGGACCGAAACGCCTTTGATTGTTGATTTAGGGCCGACGACATCGAGTCTTGTCGTGCTGACGTATTGGCCTGGCTGGGATAATTCTTTTTTGAGGGTCAAGGCAAATCCTTTTCCGCAGAGAATTTCCAGATGTTCGGGGGAAAGGTGGATGTGTCGCGCGCTCGTTTCAATTAATACTTTCATAATGCATGCTCCTGATTGATAATTGCGAGATTATTTTAACACAATAAGATGCTTCTTATAACATATTTACCTTTCTTTCTTTATTTATATAATAAAGCTGTTCCTTTTGTTGCTCTTATCACAATCGCATCGACACTCTATTTCTAGTATAAAAACCTTCTTGCCGCCAGCGTTAAACTCACAACGACTACCGTAGAAATCGTCGCTTTTTAAATAAACTTTCCTTACCACACAAATTTTTCGATTAGTGTAATTGCTATTTATGTTGTTATTCTTTATAATAACTTTCGCTGTCTTTGACACCGAGTGCGCTGGTGGCGGAATGGTAGACGCGTACGTTTGAGGGGCGTATAGGGCAACCTGTGTGAGTTCAAGTCTCATTCAGCGCACCATAGTTAACTTTAAAGACTCCCATTGGGAGTTTTTTATTACCTCGATAATGAATTATAAACATACAATTTTTGATCGAATCATAGATTCGCACTTTAATGATATAATATCCTTTACAACCATCGGTTGGGTTCAAATACAACTAATAAGATAGCAAAACAACCAATCGTCGCTGTTTTTCCCTTAAATGTGAACCTACAATATGATTGTCAAAAGGAGGACAAATTTATGGAAGAAAGCTTTGGACAAAGAATTGCTAGATTAAGAAAAGGTCGGGGGCTCACGCAGGAAGAATTAGGAGACAAAGTCGGTGTAACATCACAAGCCGTCTCGAAATGGGAGACGGACATCTCAGCCCCGGATGTGATGATTCTTGTTAAACTCGCCGATATCTTGGGCGTATCCGTCGATTCATTATTAGGAAGCGAGCACTCGAAAGAAACGACATTACTCGTACCAGTCGAAGAAAGAAAAGATATCAATCGCATGACATTCAAAATTACGATCGACTCGTCTGACGGAGATAAGGTTCGAATCAACTTACCGATGAGCCTTGTCAAGTTGTTGGTCGAAGATGGATCGCCTCTACCTGAAATCAATGGCAAAGATACGCTTAAGAATGTGCAATGGAATCAAATTTTCACGCTCATCGAGCAAGGCGTGATCGGCAAGCTCGTCGAAATCGAATCTAGCGATGGGGATATCGTGAACATTGCCGTTGAATAATGAGAATCAAAATCGTTTCTGAATCGAAAAAATACCTTTTCTACGCGCCGACGAGGTTGGTTGATTCTTGGCTGTCGCGCCTCATTATTCGCCAGAGTAAAAAGGATTTCGATAAGGAAAAGCTAATCCGCCAATTGCCGATGATTCGCAAAGAATTGATGATATTAAAAAAGCGCGTAAAACATTTTACGCTCGTCGATATAAAATCAAAAGAAGGCGAGATTGTTAAAATAATTCTTTGATGGTAAAACGCGACATTGCTGAGGAAAACACGGCAAAAACGCGTTTTTTTCTTACTTAATTATCAAAGATGCTTCATCCATCTCCAAGGGTTTTTGTAACTCGAGAAGGTCGAGAATTGTCGGAGCGATATTGGCTAACTTGCCGCCTTTAGGAACTAATTTGAGTCCAGGTTTTGTAATGCAGAAAGGAACGACGTTTTTGGTGTGTGAAGTAATTGGATGGCCGAGATCATCATACACTTCTTCGGCGTTTCCGTGATCAGCGGTAATGAGCATGATCCCACCATTCTTTTTGGTCCAATCATAAATTTCACCGACGCAAAGATCAACGGTCTCGACTGCTTTGACGACAGCTTTAAAGATGGCGGTATGACCAACCATATCGCAGTTGGCAAAATTGAGAATTACGACATCAAGATAGCCTTTATCAAGTTCTTTGATCAAGGCATCTTTAACTTCAAACGCCGACATTTCGGGCTTTGCATCATAAGTCGAGACTTTTGGTGAATTGATCAAAACGCGCTTGCAGTTTGTTAATGCCGGCTTCTCGACTCCATCATAATTTACTGTTCCGTCGAAAAAGAATGTGACGTGAGCGTATTTTTCCGTCTCGGCGATTCGTAGTTGATGATAGCCATTTGATGCTAAATAAGGGCCGAGAATATTATTCAAAGTCGGAAGGTGAAAAGCAATCTCGCCTTTGACGGATTCGGCGTACTTCATCGTGCAAACATAGAAGAGATTTTTCAAAATATGCTGAGGCACATAGGCCTTGTAGGCTGGCACCCCATTGGCGTTGATCGGCGGGTTTTGGTAAAAATAAGGGTTGGTCAACACCGTCGATATTTCAATCGCCCGGTCGGGGCGGAAATTCATGAAGATAATCGCGTCGTCATCCTTAATTCTTCCATCGACTTTAGCATTATAATGTGGGATCAAAAACTCATCGCTGGCATCCATGCCGATCGTGGGAAGGTATTCATATTGCTGTTTGAAATACTGCTTGAAATCAGTAAACGAAGGACCATCGTGATCGACCATCACGCGATATGCCACATCGACGCGGTCAAGGTTTTTATCGCGGTCCATAGCCCAATAACGTCCGGAGATATCGGCGATAGCGCCGATGCCGAGGCGATCCATTTCGTCTTGTATCTGCTGAACGTAACTCGCTCCGAAGCGCGGATCGACATCGCGTCCATCCATAAAGGCGTGGACAAAGACTTTTTCAATATTATTTTTCTTCGCCATTTGTAACATGGCGAGAATGTGCAGGAGGTGCGAGTGGACACCCCCGTCGCTAACCAGGCCGAAAATGTGTAGCGAGGAGTTATGTTTTTTGGCATGGTCTATCGCTTTTAAATATTTCTCGTTATGAAAAAAAGAGCCATCGCGAACAGCTTTATTGATCAGGGTTAGGGATTGATAGACAATTCGCCCCGCCCCGATGTTCAAATGTCCGACTTCCGAGTTGCCCATCTGCCCATCAGGAAGGCCGACGGCCTCGCCAGAGGTTTCGATTTCGGTATAGGGATATTCGGCAAAAATACGATCTAAATTAGGTTTATGAGCGGCGTGAATCGCGTTTCCATAATCTGATTGGCGGACGCCGTATCCGTCCATAATGCAAAGGATGATTGGTTGTTTCATAAGGCGGCCTTTCTTATTCAATGCGCTTTTTTTCATGGAACTTAAGCGCGATTAAAATCCAGCGATAAGACATAATTCTTATCCAATAATTATAACCATTAATATCGGAGTTATAGATAGCGATATGCTGTCTTTTGATCTCGTCGAGTTCCTCGAGTTCTTTTTTGTACTGGGCATATTCACTCATCTTCTTAATTGTCTTGCTCGTCTCAGCAAATTCAAAAACGGCTTTGGTCATCTTTTCCAGTTTGGGTGCGAAATCAAAAATTTCGCTGCTGTTCAACAAACCGATTTCCGTATTTGTCAATGCCGTCATTTCGTTTTGAAACAAAGTCGATGCCTTCGCTTTTTGTGCGATGGCAAGCTTGTATAAAGCGATGGTTATATCCTTGCGCTGAGCGAGAAGGAGGCGCATCGCCTCGCGCCTTTTATTCAATAGCTTGTTAAATTTGCTAATGGTGAGAAGGACGATGACAAAGAAAAGAATGTAGAGGCCAATCGCCCCTCCGACACCGATAATTGTCCACTCAACCCAACTTGGCATTTTTTCTTCCTAAAACAAATCTTATTTGTTGCTTGATTATTCTACCTTACTCTTTATTTTTGTGCAAGGCTGGTAAAGACAAAAAAGTACCGATACAAACCGACTTTTATTACGATAGTAAGATTGACTTT
>JBAZDT010000031.1:0-7819 GCA_041654325.1 Bacilli bacterium
TCCGATCCGAAGTCTGCCATCGAAAATGTTTCTCCGGTCGTGAATAAATCGGCGTTGCTGGCGAAACCTCCTGTATCGAATGTGTTCGTGCCGGTCGCTTGGATCATGTGGATGAGGCGATAGTCGGGGTCTTTGCTATCAGAAGGGGTGTTGGAATGGGCGAGAGAATAGCCATAAACTGAAGAAATCATCGGCTCAGAGTAAACCGAATATCTCTGCAAACGTGAATCGACATGGTATAAGCGAACTCCGGGAATCGTGTAACCGCGCGGATAGCTACCGTTATATGCGGTTTGCGAATCCAAAGCGTTGAGTCCCGTCGGTGTATATAACTCCAACATCAAGAATTCGTCAAACGATGTTCCGTTCCAGCTATCGGCGATTAAAATCGCATCCCCTGAGCTCTCTGCGGGATTGATGGTGATTTCGGCGTTGCCGGTGACGACATACGGCTTAGTCCAACCCATCGCCATCTTAGACCAGACGTTATGGTCGGTGACGTTATAATCCATCATGTCGATGCCACCGGTCGGATGGTAAGGATTAGGTACTTCTGCGTCATCGTTATCGTCGTAATTGTAATAATCATCCAATCCGAGTAAGTGACCAGTTTCATGAATGTAGGTGTGGGCATCTTCTTTTGTGATTCCACCACCTTCGTTCATGAAATCATAGCTGGCCCAAGCGTAAGCGTTCGAATTAGGGCTAATTGTCGATGAAGACTGGTTGTAATCCCAGAAGACATAAGCCCAATAATCTTCGGAAATGCTCGCAATCGTCGGTGAATTGCCAGCGTTTGGACAGCTATAGATCATCCAGACGGCATCGATGTAGCCATCACCATCGCTATCGAATTGCTGAGTGGAGGTGCTTCCATTTGCCGTTTTGTAATTTGCCACGGCATCGCGAAGCAGATTGGTGCTGAAATACTGCGTGTTGGTCACGTCGAGTTGAGCGGCTTGTGCGGCGGTGTAGCCGGTGTTGTATTTAGGGGCGATAGTGAAATTCATGTCGATATTGCCATAACTTGTTTTTTCGTAGAAGGAAGATACCGACTCCCAATAATCAGTCGATGCCGCCGATCCGTTAAACAAAGTCTCCAAACGGGTTAAGGTTATGGATGAAAAGGGATAATCGGTCAATTCCATTGGAATCACGAGAATATTTAAATCGGTGCGAGGAGTCGGGATGGAATTAATGCCGCTGGCAACTTGTAAATCCTGATAATTAAATAAAGGGTCGACGGTCTCAGGCAAATAGTAATTGTCCCATCCCTCTATCGTCGAATCTGAGGACGATGGTGAGGAAGAGGAGGAAGAAAAAGTATCACTTGTCACGCTATTGCTGTCTCCGCTTGATGAATTATCTTCGGGAGTGCCCGACGGACCAAAAGGGAACGTGCAACTCGAAAGAGTAAGGCTCATAATTATTGCTATCAACCATTTTCTACTTTTCATGTGCGACCTCCGCGTTTGTTTGATGTCCGTCTACTATATAAACAATTTTATCATTCTTTTTGCTTACTTGTTATTTGACCTATGAATTTTGATAAATAACTATCTAATGATAGCATCTCTCATTTTCAAAGGCGAAGAGAAAGCTTTGAGCGAAAATAAAAACTCTCCGAGTACACAAGGAGAGTCTTTAAACGATTTTTAGATGAGGGAGAATTCGATTGAAGCTTCTTGGTCGTTCATCGAAAGTATTTTGAATGAATAACCTAATTTGGCACCACTATTCAATTCGTAATCGACAAACGTGTCGACACCGAATGTATCACCGACTTGCCACATCATATTTGATGTGTAGCGAGCGATTGAACTTGTTTTCAAGGTGTTGCTGCCGCTTGCTTCCAAAGCATGGATGAGTTTGTTGCCAGGGACCGCGCTTTGCGATTTCGTATTCGAGTTCGCGATGCCGATGTACGAGTTGTTGTCGGTGGCGGTCACGATGTCGACATAGCGGACGAACTGCCAGCCAGCCGTGCTCGAGTAACTATGAAGGCCTAAGCGGGCATCAACATGGTAGACGCGGATGCCGGGTATATCGGGCATTTTCGGATAGCGACCAGTGTAATTATGCGTCGCATCAAAAGCATTTAAGCCGGTTGGACGGTAGTATTCGATTAAAAGATATTCATTAAGAAAAGTGTTGTTATACTCGCCATTTTCCTGATGGGCAGGAAGCATGATCGCATCCCCGGTATCCGTGAATGATTTGACATTTATCGTTGTCTCACCGACGACGACGGTCGGGTCTGACCAGCCCAATAAACCTTTGGTATAAGGATTGTGGTCGCCGATATTGTAATCCATCATATCGGTTCCACCAAGAGCGCCCCAGTCATTGCTGTCGTAGGTGTAATAGTCGTCTGCGCCAAAGGCGTGACCAGTTTCGTGAATAATCGTGTGGGTATCGATTTTGGCCTCTCCGCTTATAATCTGCGCATCGGTCCAATCGTGGTATTCACCTTCGTTATCGTAGTATCCGTTCTCATAGAGAAAATGGTAGCTGAGCCAGACAAAACCGCAGACGCTCGGGCGATTGATATTTGCAGTCGTCGTGCCGTCCGACCAGCGGAAAGCCCAAAAGAGGTCATCATCAACTTCTTCACCGCCGATGCGGAGCTGAAAAGGTGGTGTATAAACCATTTCGATGACATCGATAAAACCATCGCTGTCGGCATCGTAATCGCGGAAGAATTCTTTGCCATCAGCATAAGCTGTGCCATCATCTTTCCTCACATCTTTGTAAAGATTAATGTAATAATCGGAATAGATGCTTGATATAAGCGATTTAGTCGCACCATTTGGATCGCTGAAATAAGACGCGAAAGCCTGGGTTGTGAACCACTCTTCCGAATTAGGTCTTTTCGGGCGATACCAAGGCATGACTTGTCCGGTGATGTTCGCTTTTCCATAACTCGATTTATAATAGTAGCTTTTAAGCGACTCCCACTGGGTGTCTTCGCTCTCGCCAAAATAAGCTTTCTCGATATCTTCGCGGGCACCTTCGGCTCCGCGGAGAAGATCTGTGGCCGGGAAATCAGCGAACTCGATCGGGACGACCAAGACGCGTGAATTAGTCGCCGGCAAATCGCTTTGAATCGATCCCTTGCGGGCTTGGCGATGAGTTGTGGTCACATCTTTATCGCTGAAGCGATATGATGGCTCGTATGCTCCTTTGTCGCAGCTTGTCAACGCAACGATAGAGAGTAAGGCCACGGCGAGTATTTTGTTAGTTTTCATAGATAATTGCCCTCCAATCATCTTCTTTTTGTTAAGCTGAATAATCGATAAAGATGATTCGGTTTATTAATAACATTAAATCAAAATAGTGTTGTTATTATAACAAACAAGCCATTAATGTCAATTGTTTTACAAAAAGTATTCTTCCGATCGCAAAAAAAGAAAAGGCGGTTAAACCGCCTCATTTTTCTTTACTCAAGATCGTCAGGACGATCGTGAATTTCGATGTATTGTTGTTTAACTTCCTTCATCTTTTCGCGGACGGAGAAGTTCTCGATTAATTTCTCTTCGTCTTCTTCGGACATCAAGCCGCGTCCCGCTGGAATCAATTTGCCAGTGATGACGTTTTCCTTTAAGCCGTGGAGAGTATCGGTCTTGGCCTTGATGGCGGCATCGGTAAGGACGCGCGTCGTCTCTTGGAAAGAAGCGGCCGAGAGGAATGATTTGGTCTCAAGCGAAGCTTTCGTGATGCCAAGAATAATCGGATGGCCGACCGCTGGATGGCCGCCGCTTAATAAGGCTTTCTCATTTTTCTCGGTGAATTCATCGAGTTCGACGCGGGTGCCTGGAAGCATATCGGTTTCGCCACCTTCGATGACGAACATTTTGCGGAGCATCTGGCGGATAATTACCTCGATGTGCTTATCGGAAATACCGATACCTTGCAAACGGTAAACCTTTTGGATTTCCTTCAGGATATAGCGTTCGACAGCAGCGACATCGCTGACTTCAAGCAAACGTTTAGGCGAGATCGCACCTTCGGTGATTTTTCCGCCGTTGCGAACCTTATCGCCCTTCTTAACCCGAAGTCTCGCTCCGTAATTAGAAAGGTATTCGCGCTCTTCAAGGTCGTTTTTGATTACCACGCGGTAACGACCACCGGTCTCTTCGATCTCGGTGACGGTGCCGGTGATTTCGGAAATCATCGATTCGCCCTTCGGTATGCGGGCTTCAACTAATTCCTGAACGCGAGGCAAACCTTGCGTGATATCGCTTCCGGCAATACCGCCGGTATGGAATGTTCTCATCGTCAGCTGTGTGCCAGGTTCGCCGATGGATTGGGCGGCCATGATGCCGACGGCTTCGCCGATCGTCACTTCTTTACCGGTCGCTAAATTGCGGCCGTAACAATGTTTGCACACGCCATCTTTGGTTTGGCAACCGAACAAGGAACGGATTTCGACTTCGGTGATGCCGGCTTCGATGATGAGGCGTGCTCCTTCTTCGTCGATCATCGTGTTTTCTTTGACGATGACTTCTTTGGTGTTTGGATTGATGACATCATGAATCGTATAACGGCCGACTAAGCGGTCGAATAGAGGGACGATGACAGCATCGCGGCTGGAGTCGATGATTTCTGAGACGACGTGGCCGTGATCGGAATGACAATCTTCTTCGCGGACGATAACGTCTTGGCTGACGTCGACAAGACGTCTGGTCAAATAGCCGGAGTCAGCGGTTTTCAAGGCCGTATCCGCGCCGCCCTTGCGGGCGCCGTGAGTGGCGATAAAGAATTCCGACACCGTTAGACCTTCGCGGAAGCAGGACTTAATCGGCAGCTCGATCGTGTCGCCTTTTGGGTTGGACATCAGACCGCGCATACCGGCAAGCTGGGTGAAGTTCGAAATGTTGCCGCGGGCACCGCTATCGGACATCATGAAGATGGGGTTGCGCGAATCCTTCTCGAACTGTTTTGATAAGTCTTTTTGGACATCATCGCGAACTTTCGTCCACACGTCGACAACGTGTTTATGGCGTTCGTTATCAGTCAGCAAACCGCGATTGAACATCTCGGTGATTTCCTCGACCTTGGCATCGCCATCTTGAAGGAGTTGCTGCTTATCACCGACGACGTTGATGTCGCTGATGGAAATAGTAACGCCGGCAATCGTTGCGTATTTGAAGCCAATATCCTTCATCTTGTCGAGGACAGCCGAGGTTTTAGAAGTGCCGTAACGGCTGAAAATCTCGTTGATGATGTTACCGAGGTGTTTCTTGGTAAACGGATGAATCAACTTCTGGTCGTGGATGTATTTTGTGATATCAGTGCCTTTTGGCACGAAAAATTTGATGAGGTCGCCTTTTAGGTTTTCATTGCTCGCATCGTTGAGATACGGGAAATCGGCGGGGAAAATCAGGTTGAAGATAATCTTGCCGACGGTCGTGATGAGATAAGATTCATTCATCTCTTTGGTAAAACCGGTTTTGGCAAGGGCGCTGGCGCGAATGGCCACGCGGTTGTGCAGGTGAACTTGATGCGTATCGTAGGCTAAAATCGCCTCATCGATACTTCTGAAAACCTTGGCTTCCGCGTTTGCGTAAGTCGAAAAGCGCTCATATTCTTCGATATCGCCTTTGTCAAGGCGGCGCTTGCTGCGGGCGGCTAGCTGCTCTTTGGTTTCTTCAAGGGTTAGGTAATAATTACCAAGAACCATGTCTTGGGAAGGAGTGACGATTGGGCGGCCATCTTTTGGTCCGAGAATGTTATTGCTCGCCAACATCAGTTCAAGAGCTTCGTGCTGGGCTGATTTGCTAAGTGGGACATGGACAGCCATCTGGTCACCATCAAAGTCAGCGTTGAAGCCGGTGCAGACAAGGGGGTGCAAGCGAATCGCTCGGCCATCAACTAACTTAGGTTGGAAGGCTTGGATGCCGAGACGGTGCAACGTCGGAGCGCGGTTGAGAAGGACGGGGTGATCGCCGATGATGCGCTCGATAATGTCAAAGACGATAGCGTCATAGCGGTCGATAATCTTATCGGCTTGACGATGGGCATTGACATAATTCTCTTTGATGAGGATCGAGGCGATAAAGGGGCGGAGCAATTGAATGGCCATCTCGCGGGGTAAACCGCACTGGTACATTTTCAAATCTGGTCCGACAGCGATGACGGAACGACCGGAGTAGTCGACGCGTTTGCCGAGGAGGTTTTGTCTGAAGCGCCCTTGTTTTCCTTTTAAGGAGCTGGAAAGGGACTTCAGCGGACGGCCACCTGAGCCGACGACGGGTTTGTTTCTGCGACCGTTATCAATCAAAGCGTCCACCGCTTCTTGAAGCATGCGCTTTTCGTTCATGAGAATGACATATGGCGCATTCATGTCGATAAGTTTTTTCAATCGGGTGTTGCGGGTGATGACGCGGCGGTATAGATCATTTAAATCTGAAGCGGCAAAGCGGCCGCCATCGAGTTGGAGCATCGGACGTAAATCCGGAGGAATGACCGGCAAAACATCGAGAACCATCCATTCTGGGCGATTATCGGAGTTGCGGAAAGCCTCGACGACTTCGAGGCGCTTAGATAATTTAATACGGTTTTGCGTGCTGCAGTTTTTCAACTTTTCGTTAATGCTTTCGCATTCTTTGTTCAAATTGATTTCTTTAAGCAAGCGTTTGATTGCCGCGGCTCCTTCGCCAAATTCGGCGTTGGTGTACTTGGAAATAAAGTCGGCAACCGTGAAGAAATCGAATGTTTCCTGCGGGTTTTGCATCCTTTCAATCAAATCTTCGCTCTTGACGAAATCGGCGCTTTCTTTGTCGAGCGCCGGTTGGAAATCGCGAATCGCGGCGATAAATTCTTGGCGGGCAGATTTCTCATCGAGGAACTGGCGGTAGTACAAAGTGTTGCTCTTGCCAGGGTTAAGGCAAACGTGGGCGACGAAGTAGTTGATTTCCTCAAGTTGTTTTGGCGAAATATCGAGAATCAAGCCAATCCGGCTGGGAATTCCCTTTAAATACCAAATGTGCGTGCACGGTGAGGCGAGTTCGATATGGCCCATTCTCTCGCGGCGCACTTCTTTGGAGATGACTTCGACACCGCACTTTTCGCAGGTAATACCTTGAAAGCGGATCTTTTTGTATTTGCCGCAATGGCATTCGTAGTCTTTGCTCGGACCGAAAATCTTTTCGCAAAAAAGACCCTGCATTTCCGGTTTTTGGCTGCGATAGTTAATTGTTTCGGGTTTTAAAACTTCGCCATGGGACCATGAACGAATTGTTTCGGGGGAGGCAAGGCCGACTTGTAAAGCGGCTAATCTATTGACATCAAACATTTTTCATTGTCCTCCTTAGTTCAACAACTCGGCCAATTGTTCGTTGTCGCTGGCGATTGTGTCAGCGACGCCTTCTCTGGTGAGAGAGCGAATGGTGGAGTTAATCTTTCTTTCTTCGAGCTGGGTTTCTTTGGCAAGAGCATCCATGTCGATTTTGTTACCTTCGGTATTCAGCAATTTGACATCCATGCCGAGAGCTTGCAGTTCTTTGGTGAGAACTTTGAAAGCTTCCGGGATGCCAGGGCGCGGAATCGGATAACCTTTGATGATGGCTTCATATGTTTTGCGGCGGCCGACACGATCGTCGGATTTAATCGTCAGCAATTCTTGGAGGGTATGGGCGGCTCCATAAGCTTCGAGAGCCCAAACTTCCATTTCGCCGAATCTTTGACCACCGTTTTGCGCTTTGCCACCGAGTGGCTGCTGCGTGACCAAGGAATAAGGACCTGTGGCTCGAGCGTGCAACTTATCGTCGACCATGTGGACGAGTTTTATCATGTACATGACGCCGACGGAGAGATC
>JBAZDT010000032.1:0-7683 GCA_041654325.1 Bacilli bacterium
AGGGCAAACCCAAGTGTTATCAGTCACGACTTTAGGAGCCCTTAAAGACGAGCAGATCATCGATAACTTAACCGCTGAAGACACCAGGCGCTTCATGCATCACTATAATTTCCCGCCCTATTCCGTCGGCGAAGTCGGTCGCATGGGCAATCCCGGCCGCCGCGAAATCGGCCATGGCGCTTTAGGCGAAAGAGCTCTTTCCTACGTCATTCCTAACGAAGAAGAATTTCCATACACCATCCGCGTGGTCAGCGAAGTCCTCGAATCTAATGGTTCGTCTTCGCAAGCCAGCATCTGCGCTGGATGTATGTCTTTGATGGCGGCCGGCGTTCCGATTAAAGGACTCGTCAGCGGTATCGCGATGGGATTAGTTACCTCCGGACCGCTCGATGGCAAGCATCCATACACGATTCTTACCGATATTCAAGGTCTCGAAGATCACTTCGGTGACATGGACTTCAAAGTCGCTGGTACGGCGAAAGGAATCACGGCTTTGCAGATGGATATCAAAATCCGCGGTATTACCAAAGACGTTCTCAAGGAAGCATTGGCCGAAGCGAATAAAGCTCGATCTGTTGTCCGCGATGCGATGGAAAAAGCCATCAGCGAACCCCGCGCCGAAGTCGGAAAATACGCTCCTAAACTCGATAAAATGCGCATTGACGTCGACAAAATCCGCGATGTTATCGGCACCGGTGGCAAAGTCATCAATGACATTATCGCCCGCTGTGACGACGTTAAAATCGATATCGATGATGACGGCTTTGTCGTCATCTACCACATGAATCGCGAATCGATTAATAAAGCCAAGCAGATGATTGAAGATATCATCCGCGTCGCGAAAGTCGGCGAAGTCTACGAAGGCACGGTTACCCGCGTCGAAGATTATGGCGCGTTCGTTAATCTCTTCGGCAATGTCGATGGGCTATGCCACGTCTCCCGCCTTGGCTGGGGCTATGTCGCTAATGCCAGCGATGTCGTCAAAGTCGGCCAAAAACTGAAAGTAATCGTCACCGAACTCGATGACCACGGCAAAGTGAAAGTCTCACACCGCGAATTCACCGAAAAACCGGAAAACTATGTCGAGCGCCCGGAACGCCCGGCCTTCAACAAAGGTGGCAAAAAACCATTTCATAAATAATTAAGAAAATAGTCTTAATAAAATAGAGGTGTTTTAATGTACGACGCAATCATTATCGGTGCAGGCGTTGTCGGATCTCTCATTGCTCGCGAATTATCGAAATATCAACTGCGAGTCCTCGTAGTTGATAAAGAAAACGATGTCGGCAATGAAACTTCGATGGCCAACTCTGCGATTATCCACTCCGGATATGATCCCAAACCCGGATCTTTAAAAGCCCGTTTTAATGTCGAGGGCAACAAGATGTTCGACGACTTATCCGAGGAGCTTGATTTTCACTTCGGGCGGGTTGGCAGTTTGACCATCGCTTTAAGCGAAGAACAAATACCTGCTCTTTTAGCTCTTCGGAAGCAGTCGCAGTTAAATGGCGTGGAAGTGCAATTGCTCACTCCCGCAGAAGTGCTGGAGATGGAGCCACATGTCAACCCGGAAGTCAAAGGCGCTTTGTACGCCCCGACTTCGGGCATTGTCGACCCTTTTAACATGACTGCTCACGCGATGGAAAATGCCGTCGATAATGGGGTTATTCTCCATCTTGATGAAGAAGTCCTCGCCATCGTCGATCATCAAGACTCCGGATATTTTACCGTCAAGACCAATAAAGAAGATTACACTGGCAAAGTTGTTATCAACTGCGCTGGTGTCTATGCCGACCAACTCGCCAAGATGGTCGGAGAAGTTGATTTTGAGATCAAGCCCCGCAAAGGCGAGTATTTGATTCTCGATCACTATACCCAAGATTTAGTCAACTCGACGATTTTCCCACTTCCGAGCGAAAAAGGCAAAGGCGTCCTCGTCTCGCCGACGACAAGCGGCAATTACGTGCTCGGTCCAAGCAGCCAATTCGTCGAGGAAAAAGATGATCTAGCAACGGATAGGGCGACGATTGAGGAAGTTAAAAAAGCGACGCAAAGTCTCGTGCCATCGATTCCTTTTAGCCAAATCGTCCGTGTCTTCTCGGGCTTGAGGGCCTCATCTTCGACTGGCGATTTCATCGTCGAGGAAATGAAAGGACATGAGCGTTTCATCAACGTCGCCGGGATCGAATCCCCTGGGCTCGTCTCTTCTCCGGCGATAGCAAAATACGTCGTTGAAAACCTCGTCGGTTCCAGATTACAATTAAAAATCAATCCGCATTTTAACCCGCGAGTCCGTCGATACATCAATCTCAAAGCGCTGTCGATTGAGGAGCGGAATGCCCTCGTCAAAATCAATCCCCACTTTGGCCAAATCGTCTGCAACTGCGAGAAGGTGTCGCTTGGCGAAATCGAAGATTTGATGAACCGCTCGGTCAAACCGCGGACGGTCAAAGCGATTAAAAAAAGGACAAGGGCAGGCTTTGGTCGCTGCCAAGGTGGCTTTTGCTCACCGGCCATCGTACACTTTTTAAGCGAATACTATCAAATCGATCTGACTGAAGTCCTCTATGATAAAAAAGGTTCCAACATCATCAAATGTTCGACAAAGGAGTGCAAACTGTGATTGAGCGCGATTTAGTCGTCATCGGCGGTGGATCGGCGGGAATGGCGACAGCTATTTCGGCGTATGATAACGGCGTTAAAGACATTATCATCATCGAAAAGAGCCGCTTTCTCGGCGGTATTTTAAATCAATGCATCCATAATGGCTTTGGCATCGAAGAATATAAAGAAGCTCTGACCGGTCCGGAATTCCTGTCGCGGTTAGCGGTGGAAGTCAAGAGCCGAAATATCGAAGTTCGCTATCAATCAAACGTCATCGGCTTATCAAAGGATAAAATCGTCACATACTCAAACGCTGAGCAAGGGGTGGTGCAAATCCGCGCCAAAGCCGTCGTCTTAGCTGTCGGCTGCTATGAGCGTAGCTCAGGCGCCATCCAGATTCCCGGCGATCGCCCAAGCGGCGTCATCACCGCGGGAACGGCCCAGCTCTACCTTAACGAAATGGGTTGTTTGGTCGGCAAGCGCGTCTTCATCCTCGGCAGCGGCGATATCGGTTTGATCATGGCGCGTCGCTTGACGCTTGAAGGGGCGAAAGTTCTCGGCGTCAGCGAAATATTACCTTATAGCAACGGCCTTGATCGCAATATCATCGAATGCTTGAACGACTATGATATCCCTCTTTATTTATCGCACACCGTGACGAGAATAATCGGCAAGAGCCATCTTGAGAAAATTGAGATCAGCCAAGTCGATGACAAATTCGTACCGATTCCCGGCACCGAAAAAACCTTTGAAGTGGACACTTTGCTTCTGTCGGTCGGTTTGATCCCCAATAATGACTTATTGACAAAGATTGGCTTGCCATTATCCAAATCGCGCGGAGCAATTGTCGACGAGCACAAGATGACGGATATCCCAGGTATTTTTAGCACCGGCAACGTTTTACACGTCCATGATTTAGTCGATTATGTCGTTGCTGAATCGCGTTCGACGGGTAAAGCAGTTTCAGTCTATATGCAAGGCAAATTGAACTTGCAATCACCGTATTTCGAGACGAGAAGCGGTAGTAATATTTTATATATCACGCCGAATAAAGTGCGGATGGCCAACGTCGAAAGTTCGTTGACGCTTAAATTTCGGGTCAGCCGGCCGTTAAAAAACCAATTCATCGTTTTTACCTTTAATGGTAAAGTCATCAAGAAGATGGTTAAACTCGCCGTCGCCCCAAGTGAGATGCAAAAGGTCAATCTACCCAAAAGCCTGTTCGATCAAGATACTGGCGAACTCGTGATTTCGACGGAGGACCGCTTATGAATAAACATTTAACGTGCACAATTTGTCCGCGCGGCTGCCACTTGGAAGTCGATGAGAATTTGAATGTGACCGGCAATTTTTGCCCTCGTGGTGTCATCTATGCCAAAAGCGAATTGACGAATCCTACCCGGATGCTTACCTCGACGGTGAAGATTCATTCAAAGTACGCGGTTCGTCTGAGCGTTAAGAGCGAAAGGCCCCTCCCTAAGGGAAAACTGTTTGATTGCATGCGCGAACTTGATAAAGTAATGGTGAAAGCACCAGTCAAAATCGGCGATGTTGTCTTAAAAAATATTTGTGATACAAATATTGATATTATCGCGACCAAAAATATCGAGGAGTAATTTATGAAAGCACTTATCGCCAGCGACATCCATGGTTCATCTTTTTACGCTGCAGAACTGCAAAGAGTCGTCGCCGGCGAGAAACCGGACTTAATCGTTCTGCTCGGCGACTTTTTATATTCCGGACCGCGCAATCCAGTCAAAGACGATTATAATCCAAAAGCGGTGGTCGAAATTCTTAATCGCCTCGCCGATAAAATATTCGCCGTGCGCGGTAACTGCGATGCCGATATCGACGTCGAAGTCTTATCATTTCCTCTCCCGCGCCAAAACGAAGTAACGCTAAATAACCGCCGCCTCGTCCTTATTCACGGCGATGATCAAGATTTAGAAAAGTTGCATTTGCGCAAAGGCGATGTCCTCTTATATGGTCACACCCACCTTCCGCAGATGAAAAGCGTTGATGGGGTCATGGTTTTAAATCCTGGTTCATTATCCTTCCCCAAAGGCGGATATCCTCATACATACATGCTTCTTGACGAAAAAGAAGTTCGATTAATCGATTTAGCGGGCAGAACGTTAGAAGTTCGCAGTCTATAGGAAAGAAAGAAATGGAAGATAAAGTAAAAGTATTTGCATTAGGCGGTCTTGATGAAGACGGCAAAAATCTATATGTCATCGAAATCAACGATGATCTTTTCGTCATCGAATGCGGCATCCGCTTTCCGGATAAGACGACGCCGGGCATCGATTATATCATCCCTGATTTTGATTACCTGCGGAAAAACAAACAGCGCGTCAAAGCTTACATCTTGACCCATGGGCATGATGATGAAATTGGCGCTCTTCCCTACTTGATCAAAGTCGTGCCGGCACCGATTTACGGTAGCGACGTCACCCTTTTGATGGTCCGTTCCTTCTTTGAACACATTCACTCCGACGCCTCACATCTCGATTTACGGGTCGTCAAACCGACGAGTGACGTGCTGATCGGCGGGCATTCATTCCACTTTTTCCACACCGCGCACAACGTCGCCGAATCGATGGGCGTCGCGGTTGAGACATCGCTTGGAAACATTGTTTTCACCGGCGATTACGTCGTCGAGAACAACGCCTCCGACAACTATCTTCACGATATGCACGCCATCGCCAAAATCGCCGAGAAAGAAACGCTCCTTTTGATGACCGAATCGATGTACGCCGACCGCCTTGGCTACACGGCTCCGAAATACAAAATCACCCCGCTTTTATCGCAGTTTATCGAAGAGGTAAAAGGGCGTTTGTTCATCGCTCTTTTCTCTCGAAACATCTATAATATAGATGAAATCATCAATTTAGCCGTGAAATCGCGCAAAAAAATCGTCTTTTACGATGAGGAGACGGCTGATATTTTTAAAGATATGCAAAAAGTGAATCAACTGATGATTCCAAAGAATAATTTTGTCCACATTGAGGACGTCAACCGCATTCGCGCCAACGAGACGATTGTCTTGATGTGCGGCTTCGGCGATCGCTTGTTTAAAAAGATCAAAAAATTAGCAAATGGGCTTCAAGAAGATCGGCGTATCATTTTAAACGTCGAAGACACATTTGTCGTCGCCGCTCCGGCGAGCCCAAACGTCGAAGCCATCGCCACCGACGCGATCGATGATTTGTATCGTAGCGGCGTCCGCGTCAAAGCGCTGAGCAAAAAAGAAATCTTGAAAATGCACGCTTCGGAAGAAGACATCAAGATGATCGTCGCGACTCTTAAGCCAAAGTACTACCTGCCGGTTAAAGGTAGCTATCGCCACCTGTTGGCCAACGCCCAGCTCGTCGTCAATATGGGTTTAAAACTATCGCATCAAAACGTCTTCGTCTTAGATAACGGCATGGTCTTAGAAATATCCGCTTCCGGAGCCCAAATTTTAAAAGAGTCGGTGAAAGTCGGCGATTTATTGATCGACGGTAAAGGTATCGGCGATGTCGAGTCGGAAGTCATCGGCGATCGACAAAAGCTCAGCGATGATGGTGTCGTTGTTCTCGGCGTGACGATTTCCAAAAAGGAACGGCGCGTCGTCGCTGGTCCCGATGTGCAGATGCGCGGTTTCGTCTTTCTTAAAGACGCCGATACAATTTTAAAAGAAGTTACGAAAATATTTTTAGCAACTCTCAACGATGCGATGAATAAAAATACGTATAGCATCAAAGAAATATCCAACAATTCGACGGAGGCCATCTTGCGCTATATCCGCCGCGCCAACGGAAAAAATCCGATGGTCTTACCGTTAATCATCGAAATTGAGTAAATGAAGCGCTTGCGCTTTATCATGGCAATAAATTCTTTAAAACTTTTTGACGCGCAAGTATAATACATATAACAATTCATGAAAAAACAACGTGAGATAAAACCAATACCAAAAGAGTCGATTATGGGTGTCATCGGTCTGATGATTGCCCTTCTAGCGGTCGTCGCTATTCTTTCACCGTTGCCCAAGGAAACAAGCTTTATCGCCAAGTTTTTCGTCATGGTGTTCGGCTTTGTCGGCTTTTGGGCTTTCTTTTCCGCTCTTTTCATCCTCGGCATCTACATGATGTTCAATCGTCGCCTGATGAAAATAAGATTCGATATCACGATGATCGGCATTTTTGTTGTCGTCATCGCGGTGTTGACAATCGCTTCTAATTTGGCCATTCTTCCTGAGCAGGACATGCGCCTAGATAATTTCATCGCTATTTTTGAGCCGATTGCCAGCGCAATCGACAGCACCGGCATCATCTACGATTGGCAGACCGGAGGGGGCTATGTCGGCTTTTTCTTCGCCGCTCTTTTCAACACCCTAATCACACGAAATGGTTCCCTAAGTGTCTTTTTCATCCTCGCTTTTATCGGCCTATGCCTTATCTTCAATCGCCAGATTAAGAAGTGGTATTTGCAGTTCAAAGCCTATATGAAAAGACGGAAAGAACAAAATCAATACTTTGGCTCGGTAAAAACGGAAAAACCGGTAGAACACGACGAAATCGCCTTTGCTGAAAACGCTCCTTTAGAAAAAGTCGCGACTTCGCCAATCAAGCCGGTCGCAAGTCCGGTTAATAAACCAACTCCCACTCCCGAAAGACGCTATCAACCGCAGCCTTCCTTTCAAACCGTACCTCTTCCGACACCAGCTGTCGCAACCAACAACAACCAATCCTATGATAATTTTCGTTTTCAGGTGAAGTCCTTCAGCGGAACGAAAGGTCTGCGCAAAGCCATCTTTGTCATGGATGGTGATCAACCGCCTCGCGAAGAGCAAACTTCCTATGAGGACACTTATCAAAGGCCGATATCGCAAGTACCTGTTTCTTCGAAAGCTGAAGAGAAGAAAGACCCTGTTTTTGAAGAAGTCAAAGAAGAAACCAGACAAGAAGCCCCGGCAGCCAAATCGGCGGCTATCGAAGTTCAGGCTAATCCTGCGCCGCTCATCGAAGCCAAGCCGCAAGTGTTCAAACCTCGGCCATATCGCTTTCCGTCGCTCGATTTGCCCGATAATCATGAGTC
>JBAZDT010000033.1:0-7674 GCA_041654325.1 Bacilli bacterium
AATGGGAAGTGACGGATGAAGATAATCGTCTGCTAAGTGTCGGAAACATCGTCAACATCGATGGCGACGTGATTAATTACCGCGATTCTCTGCAGGCCAAAATCCGCAGCGTATCCGGCGTGATGAACGGGGAAGTCGATGTCGCGCGCTTCACGATTTCTTCGCCCATACCCCTTGCGGAGATGGAAAAGAAACTGTCCGATTACATCGATTCAATCAAAGAGCCGACGTGCGCTTTGATCACGAAGACGCTCGTGAGAAAATACTATAAGAATTTTATCAGTTTTCCGGCGGCGGTCCGCAACCATCATGAATTTGCCTCCGGGTTAATTCACCACACCCTGCAGATGGCGGACCTCGGCGAAGCCCTTGCTAAACTTTACCCCTCTGTCGATCGCGACATGCTCATCGCCGGCATCATTCTTCACGATATCGGCAAGACCATCGAATTAAGCGGTCCGATTATTCCGAAGTATACTCTCGAAGGCAAATTGCTCGGCCATATTTCGCTCACCCACGCCGAAATGCAAAAAGTCATCGAGGAGCATCAGCTGCAAGGTGAAACCGCGACGCTTCTCTCACACATGATTCTCTCCCATCACGGTAAATTGGAATTCGGTTCGCCGGTCTTGCCTTTGACTCGCGAAGCTTTGCTATTGAGCATGATTGATGATCTAGACGCCAAGATGATGATGCTCGACAAAGCCTACGAGCAAACCCCAGACGGGGAATTCACGTCTCGCCTTTATACTCTTGACGACCGCTATTTCTATAAACCGAATAAAAAGTAAGTTACTTTAAACCCTTGGATATTTCATTGGCTAGCATGGGCAAATTGAGTTCGGCTAGCCTTTTGTTTTTAAGCATCGTGATCTGGAAACCTTCGTCGGCGATGTAGCGGGGGATGATATGGACGTGGAAGTGCATGATCATTTGCCCAGCCTCTTTATTGATGTTGGTTAAGATATTTACGCCTTTGGCCCCGAGCATGGCGATATCGGCCTGGGCGATGCGCTGGGCGACATCCATCACTTTGTGCATCGTCGTCTTCGGGGTGACGACCAAGTTCTCATAGTGCTTCTTGGGAATGACCAAGGCGTGGCCGGGAGTCACCTGTGAGATATCGAGGAACGCCAGGACATCATCGTCTTCATAAATCTTCGTCGTCGGGATCTCGCCGCGGGCGATCTTGCAGAAGAGACAATCGTGTTTATTCATAATAACCTCCGATGAATAGAAGAAAGGAGGACGTTTCCATCCTCCTTTATTATAGATTTTAAGCGTTAACCTATCAACCTTAGTCGGTGAAGAGATCAGGGAACTGCTCTTTGAAGTAGTCGTAGATCGTCGAATCGTGGTAGATGACGCTGTAGAGCTTGATGTAGGATTCATAAGCATTGTTGATATATGAATCTTTCGCGGACAAGACGTGGGCGACTTCCTTAGCGATTTCTTCGGTGAAGTAAGTGCCTTCTTCATCGCGGAGGACAGCATAGCTGTTGTCGCCACCCAATTTGGATAGTTTCGATGAGGAGACGGCTTCTTTGACCTTGATGATGTAGTAGGTCGAACTGGAGATGTCGTAGATGACAAAGTTGTCTTTGCGGACATCGGTTCCTTGCTCGGACGTCGTCGGCGTCAAATAGTAGTTGCTATTGATGTTGCGGACGTAGTTTCCGGACTCGTAGTCATGGGCGGTCGCATCTTCGGCGGGAACGACTTCCGGGTGATCGACTTGGTTGGCGACGTTGATGTTGAAGAGCCGCGTTCTAATCGCTTCGGGAAGTTCGCTTAAGCCACCGTTTTTGACGAACCAACCATCGTTGGTGTGGTCTTCGAGCTTGAGCGAGTTGGACTTGATGGCAAGGCCGACTTGTTTGGTGTAAGTGTTGTTGGCGGTAAAATCGGTTTCGATTGATGTATCAGTCGAGAAGCGATCATCGGTTATCTTAAGATAGTCGCTGGCGATTTTGCCGAATTGGGTTTGTGGGTAATAGGCGGTCGGGCCATCGAGCAGTCCGAGAATATCACTATCAGTGACCGGGACGCTGGTCGAGGGGAGGAAAGCGGCATCTAAGAGCGCGCCGGCCTCCGGTGAAAGGTCGATGCCGCGCCAGGCGTTGGCGAGGATTTCGAAATCGACATTTTCATTGGCGTCGGGAGCTAAGATGTACTTGTCGACAAAAGCGTTGATCAAGGATTTGGCGGCGCTTGGGTAAGCTTCGTTATTAACGATTTTGATGTATTCCACTTTGCGGGCGTAAGTCCGGCCGAGCATGGAATAGTTTTCATCGACGAGGAATTGTTCGACAAGGCGCTCGCGGTAGAGGTTTGGAAGAATGCCGCGGTTGATGTAGTCGGCGTAGTAATCGAGATGGATGTAGTTGCCGATTTCTTCGATTTTCACCTCAGGGGTGACGAGGACATCTTTATGCCAGACGGTGGTTTCATCAAAGACACCTTGGATATCATAGAGGTTGCCAGCGAGGCTGACAGCATACTTTTCTTCATCAAAGAGACTTCTTTTTGAGTAAGAACCGCTGGTGACGGCATCGTAGAATACTTTCTTAATGCGGTAGTCCATCGCTTTGGCGAAGTTTTTAAGGCGTTCGAATTCGATGGTGGCTTTGCTGCCCGCATCGTCGTCTTCGCTGCGATAGGCATTGGCGTGCTCGTCGACGAATGTGGCGACATCACCACCTTCGGTAACGAGTTTTTGGACATCTGCGAATGCTCCGAATTGATCGACGGCGATGATGTACATCATCTCGTCGAGAACCTTCTTGGAGTTGTCGGAAGCGCTGGTCAGCGAGTCATAAAGAAGACTCATGATATTTTCGTAAACATCCGTTTTCGTCCCATTGTCGTTGTTGACAATCGGATCCTCATAAAAGCGGGGAAGACCGTTAACTTCGTTGCAGGAAGTAAGAACAAAAGTGGCGGCAGCCACGAGGGTTAAAAGAAAACCTTTCTTACTATTTGTCATTGTAGCATGCACCTCCTTTATCCCAGCTGGCACCTTTGGTGGTGTCCTGGTATTCGATAGCACACGTTTCGCTTAGGAGTTTATCCTTGACGCGCGCTTGTTGCTGTTGTTCGAGGAATTCAACGTAGGAAGTCCATGTTTCTTCCCAGGCGCTGCGCTTTTCGTAAATGGCTTTTTGGCGGGTTGCATCAATCCATTCATCTATCGTGTTTTCTAAATCGATCGTGACATTTTCGCCCTTAGCGTTAACATATGTTAAATTTTCGTTGAACTTAATCTTTTGCTCTAAAGCAAGTTTTTCGTAAATATAGTACTTGAGGTTGGCATCAAAACCTTTGATCTCGCCTTCGACGGATTCAGCGCGATTCTTATAATCTTTGACTTGCTGATCGAGGAAGTTGACGTAGGTCGGTTTTGGATTGCTGCTGCCATCGACAGGGTACTCTACTTGTCCTGGATAGTAAGTGGTGTAGTATTCGCTTAGCGAAACACCGTTAGCCTCGTTATCGAAAGCGCTTCTTTCGACGACGATGAAGTGAAATCCTTGGTAACCGGAATCACCACCAGAACCACCGCGGACTGCGAGGATGACCTTGCCGTCTTTCGTCGTTAAGACTTTATCATTGTCATCGATGATGGTGTCGCCATTAACATCGAGATTCAAACCTTCGACGTATTGGAAACCATCCATCCCGGCATAGGTGGCGTTATAGACGCCGGCAAAGTCTGGATTTTCAAACGTTCCGGCAGCGACGCTGTTCGGTGTCACGACGGAAACATCATGGCGGTTAAAATACTTATTGAAATAGACGTTGCGCGGAAAATAAAAAGGTTTTCCATCGTTGACGGTGTAAGATGCATTATCTTTGGTTACATCAGCGTATTGTTCAAGCTTTAAAAAGGCTTCGTAAGGAATGGTTCCTATTTCTGATGAACCTTTAGCTAGATTGTAGTCGCCAATCATGTCTGGCGAAATTTCAAGACCGAGTTTCGCTTCATCGGCGTTGGTCGCATTATGAATCGCTTCATAGGCGTAAACACCTAGTTTGAATTCATTGATGAACGACGTACCTCTCGACATAATTCCCAAATCGCCAAATTTCTCAGCCGATGTCGTATCTTCTGAGTAGATTTGAGCGAGCGAGCCAAATGTTTCGTTGCCAAGCGCCAAGCTGACGGCGACGTTGGATAATTTTTTGGCTTCCGATTCATTGATTTCGGCATTGTTGAGCGCATTAGCCGCCGCGCTTACCTTGACGAGGATGTGACGGACGTGATACGGTGCCATCTTCTCGAGATAACCACTGTATTTTAGTTCGTTGGCCACGTCATCTTTTTTGGCATCGCGAATGAAGTCGATGTTGCTGTTGTAGAATTGATCTTCAAATTCGGTTGTCATTCTTTGATAGGCGAAGTGTTGCCATAATTGGTCTTCGTCCTCAACGCTGTATGAATCGAGTTGCTTTTGGAACTCATCTTCATATTTTGTGCCGTTGTCATCAGCATTTGATTCCGCTTTCGATTTGACGCCAGCGACGTCATTATCGGCACCTCTCTTAATGTCTGGATATGCAGCAATGCCATCGTTATTGGTTATAAAGTAATTGCGGACAACCACTTTATAAACGGAATCGAAGAGCTTCGAGACACCGCCTGAGGTATTGAGATATGAATCAAACAATTCCTCGGCTGTGTAGTGATACTCTTGATTGTTGGAGCCTGTGTAGGATAAAACGTATCCATCGCCCGAGAAAGTCGGGCCATCGCAAGCCGCCAAAGCGAAGGTACTGAGCAAACCAGCTACTATTCCGAGCGTAATTTTACTTTTTCTCATAAGTAGTCGTTTTCCTCCTAAGCCTGAACATAGCACGAATATTCTATTACATTAATATTATTAATACAACTAACAATTTGCGGAAATTTATCTAATTGTGGCATGCGAACCGCATAAATTTTTGCAATGCCGATTTTCAAAATCGCCCATTTTTGATCAATCGGCGAGTAATTATCTATAAGATCTTTTTATCGTTCCATTTGAATATACATAGGCATTCATATACAATATGGTAGATTTTGGAGAAGATAACATGGATGTTCTAAAAATTATTAACCTCCACGTAAACGTGGAAGATAAAGAAATACTTAAAGGCGTCAACTTAACGATTTCCAGTGGCGAAACCGTCGCTCTGCTCGGGCCAAATGGGCACGGCAAATCAACACTTTTACAATCGATCATGGGCAATCCTCGCTATCGGATCACCTCAGGGCAAGTATTGCTAAACGACCAAGATTTATTAACGATGAGCGTCGATCAACGAGCCAAAGCCGGTCTTTTTTTAGCAATGCAATACCCAAGCGAAGTCGCCGGTGTCGTCAGCGCTGATTTTCTCAGGGCTTCCATCAACGCCCGTCGTGAGAAGCCTCTTTCCCTTTTTCAGTTTTATCGTCTGATCGATGCGGCTTATAAGAAGATGGGCATTCCTTTTGAAATGGCTAATCGCTCGTTAAACGAAGGTTTTTCGGGTGGCGAGAAAAAGCGCAATGAAATTTTGCAGCTGATGCTGCTCGAACCGCGCTTTGCGATGCTCGACGAAATCGATTCGGGACTTGATATCGATGCCATGAGTGTGGTGGCGAAAGCCATTCTCGAAGAGCAAGAAAAAGGGCGGGGCTTTTTAGTCGTCTCCCACTACGCACGCTTATACAACATGATTAAATTGACTCGCACGATTGTCATCGTCAACGGCAAAATCGTCGTTGAAGGCGGACCGGAAATCATTCACAAAATTGACACCCGAGGCTATGAATGGATTAAAACAGAACTGGGAATTGACATCGAGAAAGAAGAACCCGGAATGAGTTCAGTCTCTATAGGCGTCTGTGCAACAAAAGAGGCGATTCGCCATGGGAAATGAATTACACGCCTTTCGCGTCGGCACTTGCCAAAAGCAAGAATTGACCATCGACTTTGAGCATGGCTTTAACGACCTCGAATTTAATGTGGAGGAAGGGGCCACTCTCCTCTTGCACCTTCTTAATCTCGACCACGCGCAAAGCGGGAAAATCACCGCAAATGTTGAACAAGATGGTGTATTTTCGGCGATGATGGCTGATTTTTCAAGTGGTAAAGCGCATCTTGAGGTAATCGTCAATCTGCGCGGAAACAACGCTCGGGGAACTTGGAAATTATCTACTTTAACGAATGATCACGACGACAAAATATTCAATGTTTTCTTCAATCATCTAGCGCCTTTCACTTATGGGTTGATGGACAATTACGGTGTCGCGCGCAATTCATCCCGCCTCATCTTTAGCGGATCGAATGAAATAATGCGCGGGGCCCATGATAGCAAAACGAGGCAAAATGCCAAGATTATCGTCTTTGACGAAGGCGCTATCGCCAAAGCTGACCCACAGTTATGGATAAACGAAAACGAAGTCGAAGCTTCCCACTCGGCGATTGTCGGCAAATTAAACGACGATCATCTTTTCTATTTAATGTCGCGAGGTTTAAACTTAGACGAGGCCAAACGCCTTATCACTTATGGTTATTTAATGCCGATCGCCGATTATTTCGCCGACGAAGAAGTGAAGAAGCGCATCGCCAAGATTATTGAGGAACGCGTATGAAAATAATTGATCCATATAAATTAAGAAACGATTTCCCGATGTTTCAAAACAAGGTCAAGATGCAAGGCCGTCCTCTGATCTTTTTGGATAATGCCTCAACGACTTTCAAACCTTATGCCGTCTTGAAAGCGGTGAATGAGTATTTCGAAACGTCGACCGCTAATTCGCATCGTGGCGACTATGATCTTTGCTATAATGTCGATCTTAAAATCGATGAAGCGCGCCAGACGCTGGCAAACTTTATCCACGCCGATAAGCGCGAGATTGTGTTCACCTCCGGAACTTCGATGTCCATCAACTTAATAGCCTATGGCTACGGCGCGAAACATTTAACGAAAGATGACGAGATATTAATCACGCAGGCGGAGCACGCCAGCAATGTTTTGCCGTGGTTTAAAGTCGGCGAGATGACGGGGTGCAAAATAAACTATATACCTTTAAACGATCAAGGGAAGCTCGTAGCAGAAAACTTGAAGAAGGTTATCAGCAAAAAAACGAAGATTGTCGCCGTCGCCCACGTGACAAATGTTTTAGGTTTTATCATCGATATCAAAGAGATTGTCAAAATTGCCCATGAATACGGAGCGATCGTTGTCTGCGATGGCGCCCAATCGGTGCCGCACATGCCGACCGATGTCAAAGATAGCGATGTCGATTTTCTTTCTTTCTCCGGCCACAAGATGGTCGGTCCCACAGGAATCGGCGTCCTTTATGGAAAATACGCTTTGCTTGAAAAAACGGCGCCTTTTATGACCGGTGGGGGCATGAACGCGAAATTCGATATGTGCGGGGATGTCACGTATTTGAATCCGCCCTCGAAGTTTGAAGCCGGAACGCAAAACATCGAAGGCATTTTTGGGCTTAAAGCCGCGGTCGACTACTTGCAAAACATCGGTATGGAAAATATCCGCGCCTACGAGGATGAGTTGCGCGCTTATGCCCTTGGTAAACTAAAGAAAAACGCTAAAGTTGTTATTTATAATGAAACGGCTGATTCAGGGATCATCACCTTTAATGTCAAAGGCGTGTTCGCTCAAGATGAAGCCACCTATCTCAAT
>JBAZDT010000034.1:0-7597 GCA_041654325.1 Bacilli bacterium
CCATCGACTTTTCAGCCACATCTTGAGTCATGCCAAGCAGGAATACGCCGCCAATTTCGCCGAAGGCTATTGGATTGACCATTGGACCTATAATACCGATTTGCTTGAAAACTACATTTCCCTTTTCCCCGACAAATTGGATTCACTTTTGTTTCGGGACGATTACCGTTATTTCTATTCAACGGTCTATATTGAACCGCGAAGCGAAAAATATGCCCTTTTGCCCGACGGCAGAGTGCGTCAATACGGAGCCATTAATTTGGCTAAAGCCAAAAAAGACGCTCGTGAAAGGAACCTCGACCTGCGCCAAAGTGCTTGGCTCCAAGATAAATATGGACATATTGTCCAAACGACGCTCGCCAGCAAGATTTTCAATCTGATTCTTATCAAGTTCGCGACGCTCGATCCCGAGGCCATCGGCGTCGAGATGGAAGCCGAGAAGCCAGGCTGGAACGACGCCATGAACGGTTTGCCCGGATTGTTTTCGAGCGGCGTCAGCGAATCCGTCGAACTATTGCGTCTAGTCCGCATCGCCAAATCACTATATGAAGGTTTTGCCGACCGGGAAGTCGATTTGTTGGAAGAACAAGCCACCTTACTGGACACCGTCGATGGGCTGCTGCAAGAAAAAAACAAGGGTCACATAAATCAATTTGATTATTGGGACCGTGTCGCCACGGCCCGCGAAACGTTCCGTTCGGAACTACGCTATGGCTCCAAAGGCGTCTTTGTCAAGATGGCCATCGGCGAATTGATCCGTTCGCTTAACACTTATGAAACCGTGCTGATGGATGGCTTGCGGCGCGCGAAGAAAATCGGCTCCGGCATCCTCCCAAGCTATTTGATTTACCGTCTAGACGATTATGAGCCGACTGGGCGAACCAACCATTTAGGTTATTCCACCGTGCGCGCTAAGCGCTTTGTCCTAGAAATGATTCCCCCGTTCCTTGAGGCCAGTGCCCGCGCTTACAAACTTCAAGACGGATTGCTCAATCATGACGATCACCTGCGCATCAAGGACTCTGATTTGTTCGATAAACCGACCGGCATGTATAAGACATGTGCCGACCTTGAAGCAGCCCCATTTGAAATCGGTCGCATTCACGCCTTTACCAAAGGCTGGCTGGAACGGGAATGCAACTTCTTGCATATGGCCTACAAATACTTGCTCGGATTGCTCCGCGCAGGGCTTTATACGGATTTTTACGAAGAGATTAAAAAGAATTGGGTTATATTCATGAATCCGAACGTCTATGGCCGCAGCCCGATCGAAAACAGTTCGTTCATCGTGCCGACATGCAATCCCGACAAAGTTTTGCACGGGCAGGGTTTCTTTGCCCGCTTGACCGGTGCCAACGCCGAGATGATTGACATGTACGTGCGATTGTTTGCCGGGCCATCCCTTTTTGCGATGGAAGGCGGACTATTAAAGTTCCAATTAGCTCCGGCATTGTCCAAAGAATTCTTCAATGACAAAAAACAGGCTTCATTCATGTTATTTGGAAAAACACTTGTGACATATACGAACCGCGACATGGTTGACTGCTACGACAGCGTAGATTTGACCTACCGCATCGATGGCATCGATTATAAAAATGTGCGCGGGTCACTCGCGAATCACATTCGTGACGGAAAGATTGCAAAAATTGATGTCACCATTAGGAGCAAGAAATGAAAAAATACTTTATTATAACAATTCTCTCGGCCTTTCTTCTATCGGGTTGTACCTTGAATTTTAACTCGTCTTCATCTGGAACGAACACCTCCGATACGAGTGATATCTCAAATGAAGAAAGCGGGACCATTTCTACGAACTCGGAAACCACAAGCGATTCCGACTATCGAGAAGGTTATGAGTTATATTGGGAAGATGATTTCGATGGTTCGAGCCTCAATACCGCCAATTGGAGCTACATGCTCGGCAACGGTTCCGACTATGGGATACCGGGTTGGGGAAATAACGAGGCTGAATGGTACAAGCGCGAAAATATTAGCCTCGAAGATGGTAAACTCGTCATCACCGCAAAGAAAGAGACGGTTGGCAGTTATAATTACACTTCGGGAAGACTGCGGACCGCTGGTAAAGTCATGACCAAGTACGGCCGCATCGAAGCGCGCATCGCCCTTCCGGAAATCGACGGAATGTGGCCGGCGTTCTGGATGATGCCCGAGGACAATTACTACGGTGGCTGGCCCAACAGTGGCGAGATCGATATCATGGAAAACCGCGGTCGCGAGTATGATATTACAAGTGGAGCTCTCCATTTTGGAAGTCCACACCAATACGAAACTAAAAATAAGATATTGCGCGACAGTTACATTGGCGATTACCATATCTATGCTATTGAATGGAAACAAACGGAAATCTGCTGGTTTGTCGACGATCACAATTTCTTTACGGTCACGAGCGACAAGTGGTTCAGTTCTACCGCCAACCCGGTCGACAATCCCTATGCCCCATTTGACCAAGACTTTCATATTCTGCTTAATTTGGCCGTCGGCGGCAATTTCAGCGGTGGCGTGATGCCGCCCAATGATTTCGTTAGCGCCGACATGTTTGTCGATTACGTGCGCATTTATAAACCAGCTTAGGAGGTAACATATGAGTGAGTTCCAAGAACAGAAGGTCTTCATCTCGCTTCGAAATGTCAACAAGATCTACGCCAACCGCGTTCAAGCGGTCTACGATTTCAGCCTCGACATCTATGAACGCGAATTCATCGTTTTCGTCGGGCCATCGGGCTGTGGCAAATCGACGACCCTGCGCATGATCGCGGGGCTCGAAGACATCACTTCCGGCGAACTTTACATCGACGGCGTTTACGCAAATCATCTCGAACCAAAAGACCGCGAAGTATCGATGGTGTTTCAAAGCTATGCTTTGTATCCACACATGACCGTTTATCAAAACCTTGCTTTTGGGCTCGAAACCCGGCATTTGCCTCGGGACGTAATTCAAGAACGGATTGATAACGCCGCCAAAATATTGGAAATCGAACCGTACTTGGAACGGAAGCCGCGTGCTTTATCTGGTGGTCAGATGCAGCGCGTAGCTTTGGGACGCGCCATCGTCAGGAACGCCCGCGTGTTTTTGATGGACGAGCCTTTGTCAAACCTCGACGCGAAACTGCGCGTCCAGATGCGAAGCGAACTCGTAAAACTGCATCAACGTCTCGGCAGCACTACTGTTTATGTCACTCACGACCAGACCGAAGCTATGACCATGGCCAGCCGCATCGTCGTCATGAAAGACGGATTGATTCAGCAAGTCGGGACGCCAAAAGAAATATACAAGATGCCTAACAACACCTTTGTAGCCACCTTCATCGGGGCCCCGGCCATGAACATTGTTGAAGCGACTTATGACTGTGGATGCATTAAATTTGATAATGGCTATACTCTCACCCTTGATGAAAAAACTATCAAGATGTACAAGTGCATTTATGACAATATCGACACGCACCGACTCCTTTTTGGCATTCGGCCCGAGGACATTGTCCAAATCGGGCAACCGACGATGGCAACCCACCTCTCAGAGCCGTTAAACATCTCCGTAGATGTAGCCGAACTTTTAGGTAATGAATACTATGCCCATCTTGATTTCGGAGGTAAGACCATCATCGCCAAAATTCCAGCTGGTATAGAATTGGCCTCCGGCATGAAAATCGACATTTCTTTCGATATGGACAAAATCCATTTATTTGATATCGAATCGCAAATTCGCTTAGATATCATTGCAAAGGAGAAAATAGACAATGACTAAAATAACCCGGTTTTTACCGATTTTTTTAACGCTAGTCCTAGCCTCTTGCCAAGGTTCAGGCATATCTAGCGACGTTTCTTCCGACTTCGGATCGACCTCCACTAGCGAGAACGGAAGTTCGGAAACGAACACCTCAGGCGGAAGCACGGCATCCGACTCCTCCGATTCCAGCTCATCTAGTTCCGATTCGTCGGGTGATACCTCTTCCTCGGGAGACACTTCCGATTCGTCGGGTGATACCTCTTCCTCGGGTGATACCTCTTCCTCGGGAGACACTTCCGATTCCGAACCCCCAGTTGAACCAGGCGTAATTGGTACGATTACCGGGGTTAACACAGCTGTGGGCGTCACTGGCCATTACTTTAACCCGCTCAAGGGCATCAAAGCCCTTTCCACGACCGGCATCGACATCACCAGATATTTCAATATCAGCGGTTACGTCGATTACGGCACCCCGGGATATTATTACTTGACCTATACACTCAACTATCAAAACGACACTCGGACGATTCAACGGCAAGTCTTGATTCAAAATGGGACGTACGTTGCGCCAGTATCTACCAAGACGATTACGAACGTCGGTGAGATTAACGTCGGCTCGGGATCTTATCGATCGGATGAAGCCGCCGAGCTAGCCCATCCGAAAGCCCCGGCTTACATCGAAGCCGACTTGCTTGATAAGCCGATTCCTACGAACGGCTGGTGGACGACGCTCATCACTGAAAACTACGGTGCCGGAAACGGCATTTTCCTGAATCCGCTCCGTTCCTCACTTGGCAACTATGGTGTTGAGATTACCAACCGTGGTGAAGGGTTTGTGCAATATTGGGACGTCAACGACTACCCGACCATGGCTCAGTTCTCGCCACATTATCAAGATCTTAAATTAAAAGCCGGCAGCCTCGGCGTTTCCTCGGTTTCGAAGGTCATCGACTATAGTGACAATAATGTCAAAGTCGCCATGCGAAACCTCCAATCGAGCGAAGATGAAATGGTGGTCACCTTTACACAAGGCAGCCCCTATGTCTTCACCGAATACAAGAGTAAGACTGGCGTGTCGATATTGGTTGACGACCGCGGAGTCGACAATTACCAATACTTTGATTTAAGCGGAAATGCCATCACAAACAGTTATACCGGCAAAGCCATAATTATTAAGATGATTAAACGCCATATTGGGTATATTACTGCGAAACCTGCTGTCGTCGGTGGGGCGACTTATGAAGATCGCTACTTCCTCGTGAATGCCCCGGCCGGCACAACCTTTACCCTTTCGAATACCGTTCAACCAGCCGGTTATAAAGATACGGTGACCATGAACCTCGGCTCTGGAAACTATGTTTCCGTTTGCGCCATTAAGGGTTTGTCGGAAGCTGCCTTCTACCATGATCAAGGCTATGCCTTCATGTCCAGTTCCGCAGTCAATTACCAGATTAATCACGAACTGAGTTCAGTAAGCACAGAATTTTATAACAGTGTCCAGCACGTAGATGGGGACACCACGAAGAAAGGCCTTCTGGCCTTACTACCGCATCAGTATAAGAATAGCCAAGCCATCACCTCGTCGATCACGACCCGAACCGTTCGCGGCACCTTGAAGATGTTCGTCGGTAACACATTTACGACCACACTCTCATTCCGAGGCATCCTCCCGGGTTTCACAATCCCGACTAATCCCGAATTCAGCGAGACCGAAGTTAAAAGCCATCTCGCCCATCTCGACGCTAACACTGAGATTCTCAATACTTGGGAAGAAGGCGGTAAGAACTTCATTGATGCGCCGGGACCATATTGGAACGGTAAGGCGCTTTATCCCCTTGCCCAAGGACTGATTATCGCCGATCAAGTCAATGATCAAACTCGGAAAGCAAGCTTCATCACCAAACTTAAAACCCGACTTTCCGATTGGTTTTCATACAATGCCTCGGTCGAAGAAGACCGTCACCTGTATTACAACCAACGCTGGGCGACTTTATACTACTCAAACAACGATTTTGGAACGGCTTCCGAGTTGACCGACCATCATTTCACCCACGGTTATCTCGTGAGCGCCGCCAGTATCCTGTCGATGTACGACCGCGAATTCTATAATCAATATCACGAGATGGTTTCTTTACTTTTAAAAGACTATCTAAACTATGACCGAAACGACGATTTTGCCCCCTATCTCCGTTCCTTCGACGGCTGGGCCGGCCATTCATGGGCCCATGGTTACGGTTCGTTTGCCGATGGCAACAACCAAGAATCGTCCGGCGAAGCTCTCCATTCATGGGCGGCCGGTTATTTCTTCGGTCTCGCCAGCGGCAACCAAAACCTGATTGATGCCGCCATTTATGGCTATACGACCGAACTATTCTCCATTAAGCAGTATTGGTTCAATTACGACGACGACAACTGGGCAGCCGCCTATGCCGCTGAAGCATCAGTCGCCGGAATGATCTGGGGGGCCAAGATGGACTATGCCACTTGGTTTGGTGCCAATCCGACCTTCATCTACGGGATTCATTGGCTTCCAACTGGCGAATATCTGTCATCCTACGCTCTCGGAAGTGCCGATCGGACGAAATTAACCTCGATTTACAATAAATATTTGTCGGCCGTGGGCGGTGCCCCCAACACTTGGTATTCCAACATGTGGGCCATTCAAGCGCTGATCAACCCGGCGGCCGCGCTCACTAATTTCAGCGCTAGCATGATCAAGAATGACGATTATCCAAATGAGCTTGTCGGCTCATATTGGATGGTCAACTCCCTGCAGTCTCTCCAACTTCATAGCGATTCCGCTTGGGTCGAAGTCAACGCTCACGTGTCAGCGAGTGTTTATGACAACGGAAGCCAAGAGCAAGCCATGGTCTGGAATCCTTCGCTTAATCAGCAAGAAGTCGTTTTCCATTTGAAAAATGGTTCCACAAAAACGGTCACCGTGGCTGCACAGTCTTTTGCCAAAATCGTTTTATAAAAAAATACAAATTAGCGATAAATCATTACTTATTTATTTTTGCGGTAATAGACAACAAAAAGCATGTCAATGATGTGAATAAAAATTACCAAAATCGGTTTTCCTATTCCCTTTATGTCGTTTTGAAAGCCCACAAATCTAGATTTTAAGCAATATCCATAACGGAAATTACGGCGGGAATAGGATAAAGTTTAGGAACAAGCATCTCCACCAGGAAACTCCTAAAACCTCGTATTTCATTCGATTGAAACGAGGTTTTTTCTTTTATGCACGATATATGTAGTTTTTGAAATCGCTCAATTATTAGGCTTGTTGTAATCTAAATCTACAATAGGCAATTTTTGATATTTTTTTGATTTGATTAAAAGGCATGACCTTGAAATTTGTGAGGCTTTTGTTGTTGAACAGGCCCGCCTCTGTTCGTTTGGCGTGGAACGGCGGTCCGCAAAAACAAATATGACCGTGGAAACTATTAGGTTTATAAGTTTTATATTATCGTCCTATTAATAAACAAAGAATGCGCGCATCTATTAAATTTGAGCCTAATATTTTGTATGAAATTGTTTTTTGAAGAGAGAGTACCGAAAATATTTTGACAACAAGGCAGTTTTGTTTACTTATTTATTGACTTTGTTTACTAAATTTGATCCGCGAAAGCGCTTTTCCTTGCCATAATGTACTTGTATGTGAATCTCTTTAAACTACCATTGCGCTTTTATGTTGCTTTACTGTTAATGGAATTCGCATCAAGCGTCTCTGCGCTTAGAAAGGATTGACTATGATAAAAAGACGTTTTCTTGCTATTGCTTTAGGAGCCTTACTCGTCTTGGCAGCTTGCGGACCAGCTACCACGGACACCTCAAGCGATACAAGCG
>JBAZDT010000035.1:0-7398 GCA_041654325.1 Bacilli bacterium
TGTTTCCAGAAAGGTGCGTGATGTCCCCGAATGAGTCATTAACTTCATAGATGACTTCATTAAGGACGTCAAAATCAAAATTCGCCTCAATCGGCCGGATTAAGGTTTCTTGCGCGCAGCCGAGCAGAGATTGCGATGCGCACGCTAGAAGCAATAATTGATTAATGCGGTTGTTTTTCATCTGCCATCCATTTTTTCATATTCTAGAAAGGGATCTTCAATAAAAGCGACATGCCCTTCGGCATCGCCAAGCCCGGTGTAGAGGCTAGCCGTCTGATCGAGATGCCGGACGAGGCCACCGACAAAAATGACGTCCTTTAAATCTTCCCGTTTATGGGCGCTCGGTCCAAAATCTTTTCGCTCAGCAATTATTTTCATATCTGTGCGCTTGCCCGTCTTCGGATCGAGAGCGAAAGTCATTCCGTAATAATGCCTGACATCTCCTTGGCTCATGATAGCAACATGGCCTAAAACCCCGAGCCAGCCATTTCTTAAGATATGGATTTGGTTCGCGCCACCCCAGACCAAATCATCGAATAAATCATCGATTAATGGGGCTTTTTCGATAAAGTCGGTCGTTATTTCCTCAAGGCTTGTGGCACTTCGGAAACCAATTTTGCCATAGCGAGCCACGCCACCTTGCGGGCGGCTTAGGACATAGTATTTTTTACCTTTGGCCAACCGCACATCCTTCATCTTAAGTGGGGCGAGGATTATTTTGCGGAGATGGGCAAAATCGGAACCACGATAAAAGACAGTGCGCCACGATGTGATCTTCCCTTGATTATCTAAATAGATTTCCGTTCCCCCAAGTATAATTTTCCCATCGATGATTTCCACGAACGGATCTTGGAGAAGCGGAATCCGCCAATCGGTGGCGTGGTATTCATATGGTCCCACCTGTTCAAAGATGACGCTTTCGGATATTTCAGAATTGCGCTTTTCAACGCGTCCGGCGATATAGGTTTTCCCATTAAATGTGAAAGCCTGCGAAATATTGTAGACATCGTAGCCATCCACCCCGCGGAAATCGAGTTTCACCGTGCTGATAATCTTTGGATTTCGCCGGTGTTCTTGAAGATATCTTGTCAGATTTATTGTGGACATATAATTACCCCTTAATGCCGGTTCCGGCGACGCTTTGCATAAATTGCTTCTGAAGAAGAGCGAACAATAAAACGACTGGTATCATAGCGATTAAAGTCGCCACCGATACATAGTTCCAAGGAACGATATATGAACTCGAGCCGCTCTGATAGAGGTTTTCGAATATCGAAATGCTGTTGGCCATCACCCAGTTCTTGCTGTCGCTGATGTAAAGAGCGGGTCCGTATAAGTCGTTATAGGTGCCGACGAAATAAAGGAGGATGACGGTGATGATAACCGGCTTATTAAGCGGTAAGACGATGCGGAAGAAGATGCTCAATTCGCTCGCCCCTTCCATCCGTGCCGCTTCGATTAACGGTTTTGGCACCGTTTCAAAAAATTGTTTAAAAAGGAAGATCACGAAAACGTCCGTGGCAAACCAGGCCCCAATCCAAAGAGGGATGAAAGCGACTTCTTTGAGCCCGGTATTGACCATGAACTCATAAATCGGCACGCCTAATAATTCGCCGGGTATCATCATCGTGCTAAGCAATGCAAAGAAGATGATGTTCTTGCCAGGGAATTTGAACATGGCAAAGCCATAACCGGCCAGAGAGCAGGTAAGAATCGTGCCGGCAGCTTTCAAAACGAAGATGAACATCGTGTTTCCAAACATTTTGAGGACGTTATAATCTTCATTCGCTAAGACGAAGCGGATGTTTTCAAAGAGGGCAAATGATTCCGGAAACATCGTCGCCCGTGTGGAAGCTTCGTTTAAATCTTTCATCGCCGTGATAATTAGGTAATAAAGAGGTAACAAAGCGACTAATGCAAAAAAGACTAATAAGAGATAGGTGAAAACACGACGCGTTTTCGCCTTCGCAGTTTTCTCATAAGGTTTAAGGTGTATCGTGCGAGCCATACTAACGCAAATCCTTGTTCACATATAACTTCGATAGCGCAAATTGAAGGAGGGTTAGACCCAAGATTATCAAGAAGAAAAGCCACGCCATCGCAGCCGCGTAGCCGAGCCTAAAAGGCATATTGAAAGCGGTCATAAACATATATATTGGAAAGAGCAACGTCGAGTTCGACGGCCATCCAGAACCATTTCCCATGACGAAAGCCAAGGAGAAAGAACGCAAACCATCGATGGTTATCAGAATAACGTTGAAGAAGATCATCGGGGAAATCATCGGCAAGGTGATTTTGACAAACTGTTGCCATTTCGATGCCCCTTCGATTTCAGCGACTTCGTAATATTCTTCAGGAATTTCTTGGAGGGCCGCCAAAAAGACCACCATCTTCACGCCAAAGCCAAACGAACTGATCAGAATCATCGTCAGCAATGCTGAATTCGGCGAGGCGTACCACAGCGGCAAATCGCGGACGCCGAAACTCGAAAGAAGGCTATTGATCAAACCCGTCGACGGGTTGAGAAGATTTTTATACACCGCTCCGACAGCGAATGATGGAATGATAAAGGGTAGGAAGTAGATGGTGCGGAAAACGCCCAGCATGCGCACTTTACTATTAAGTAACATCGCAAGGACCAGCGAGGTGATGAGGACGAAAACACCACTGCAAACCGCAAAGATCAAACTCTGTTGAATCGATTTGGCGAACATCGCGTCTTGAGTTAAGGCGTACATATAGTTTTCAAAGCCGACAAAATCCGCTGAGCCGCTGTAAATCGTCTTGTTGGTCAAAGAGAGGATGAAAGTGCGGATAATCGGATAAAAATAGAAGAGGAAAAAGCCGATGATCGCAACGATGGTGAAAACGAGGAAGTGTTTATAATTCCGATGGAAGTTTTGTTTAAAGGTTAATTTCCTCGAGGCGAGGTTCAATTCCTTTTTCATTCTATCCTCCGTATAATCCGCGGTAGTAATTGTCGACTTTTTCTTTAATCGTCGTCAAAACTTCGACGACATCGCTTTTCGCGCCGCGGCCTTCAAACATCAATAAATAAATTTCGCTCATGACGATTTCGCGCATGACTTTCGAAAAATCGCGCTCGTCCGGAAGCGTTAACGCTTTTTCCATCGCGTCAAAGACAACGCCGATCGAAAGGTCTTTTTGCTCGCTGGCCGGAAGACCCGCAATTAGCGATTCCATCGCTTTCAAGGCTCCAATTTTGCCATACTTATACATTTGAAGAGCCCCTTCTTCTCCTGTCCAAAGTTCTAGAAAGGCAAACGCGCCTTGCACATTATCACTTCGCTTCGAGATGCCAAAGGCATCAGCGGATATTTCGCCCCCGCGGGCATCAGGAATCCCCACCGGTGTGGGCAGTAGTTGAACATCCCAGTCAAGGCCGAGAGCATCATAGCTGTACCAATCGCCGATATGCCCGCCGAATATCATGGCGATGTTACCCCCCATAAAAGAGGCGTCGCCGGTCAGTTCAATCGCGTCAGGAGCGAATTTTTTCGTCACATCGCCCATCGCTTTGTCGCGGAAAAAAGTTGTCGCCTCAATCGCTTCGGGAGAAGTGAGGGCACAAACGTGATTATCGGAGTCTTCCTCATAAAATGACCCACCCATTTGATTTACGTAAACGAGCCATTCTCCCCACCACGTTAGCTGGGTTTCGGCTCCGTATTGGCTGTAGCGCGGACCGTTGGCTGTATTCGTGTATTTTGAAAGAGTAATTCCTGCTGTTTGATAGTCGGCATAATCCCAGTCGCTCTTGGGGTAGACGCTCTCTTCCAAAGAGAGACCCAAGGCCGAGCGCAACTCGTTTTCCGAAGCGTCAAACAACGTTTTGTTATAATAGAGCAAAGAAGTGTTGACCGAAGTCGGAAGGGCATAAACTTTTCCGTCGATGGTCAAGGCATTCATCAAACTGTCGATATAATTAGCGGTATCCACTACTTGGCTGGCGGAAATAAGGGGCGTTAAATCGCGAAGGCTATCCTTCATGGAACTGACGACGACAGTGCTCGTCTTGATGATATCCGGTTCGTCTTTCGTACCGATAAGTTTACTTATGTCTTGCCCGTAAGTAGCGGATATCTGATAGCCGCTTTGCTCGGTGAAATATGCGAAAAGTTCATCGTAACGGCCTTCGTCTTCGGCGTCGAGGGCGATTTGCAAAACGCCGGAACTAGGTCCACAGCCGAACAAAGAGGCGCTTGCGACGGCGAAGAGCAATAAAAGATTCTTATGCGCTTTCATTTTTGACCTCCTCCATATTCGTCCATATTTCGTCCATCGCCATTGTACAACATGCGATGTTTTCATCACAAACACCATAATAAATGGTGAGTTTATCTCCGTCCTTCGTTAAGCCACAAGTAAAAACGACATCGGAGAAAAAGCCATTTATTTCATATTCCTCTGTAGGGCTGATCAGCGGTTTCCGACTGCGCGCTAAAACTTTATTCGGATTATTTTTATCAAGGAGCATCGCCGTTAAATGATAGCGTTGTTTATCGTCGGCACTATGATAAATCACAACCCAGCCGCGCTCCGTCAAGAAAGGAGTCGCCCCCGCCCCGAGCCGTTTGCTTTCTTGATAAGTTAAGCGGGCGTCAAGCAATACTTTATGGTTGCCCCAATGGAGCAAATCGCGACTCTCGGCAGTCCAGATGTCAAGACTTCCAAAATCGCTTTTGCTCGGTCGGTGCAAAGCGTAATATTTGCCGTTAATCCTCCGCGGAAAGATGACGCAGTCCTTATTATCGAACGGGAAGATAATACCTAATCTTTCGAAAATTCGAAAATCTTTTGTCCGCATCAGGGCGACATTGATTCCGAATGGGCTAATTGCCGAGTAAGTTATGTAAAATACGCCGCTTATCTCAGTGATTCGCGGGTCTTCAATGCCATAACTTTCATATTCGGTTTCCGGCATGATTTTCACATCGCCAAACGCGAAATGGAGACCATCATCGCTTGTCGCGACCCGGAAATGCGAGAGGGATGTCAAATAGTTTTGCCGATGATTGCGAATGACGCGCGCATCCGTAAAATCATAGCTTGAATCTTGGCGATTTAACTGAATAAATTCCAATCCTTGCTGCGAAACGGTTGGAATTACAATCGTGCTTGCCACAGTTGGTCGAACTGCCTCCGCGACGCGGACGAGCAAGATTGTCGTGTCCTTAACTTTTATTGCGGCTGGGTTAAAAACGCCGAGAACGAAGAAATCTTCGCGGCTCGCGACGACATCATTTTTTTTAATGATCAAATGCTTTTCCATATCTTTTTCTACCTTAAAGCGTACATTTTGAACGACCGAATGCGCATCTCGGCGTCGGGGAACTGCTCACCGATATCGCTGCCATTCACGACCATATAAATCCGAAAATGGCGATAGGCTGGCGTAAATGTCACACTATGAAAACCCGCGACGTTATCAGAGGCGACTTTAAGCGGGTTGCTGTTGATGGCAGTCGAACCAAGTTCGTCGTAGTAGATGATTTTAAGTTCCCACATCGTTTTGACATAAGGGCTTTTTTCGTTGAGCGAAGCAACGTCAAATAGCATGGTCATCTCTTGAGAGGCCTGAATCGCATAAGTTTTGCTTATAATCCCGCCAAAACAATACTTTGCTTCGGGATATTTATTTTGTTTCATGACCAGCACATCACCCTCGACGTGAATGGAAGCCGGGCTTAAGGCATGGGCGATTGAGTCTTCTGCTTTTTTGCTGCGATCGGGGATAATCCATTCCCCGCCGCTTACAAAATCGGAAGGGCTATATTGGCCGATTATCAATGAAGGAAAAACGTCAAACTCGTATTTATAAACATCTCCTAAAGAAGTCACGACAATCGACTGCTCAGCGTATTTATTTACATAGGCCCATGTCGATGTGTAAAAGGCGTATTTCGCTTTTAAAGAAGCGGAATAGGTACTTTGATATAATTGCCCATCAATCAAACGATAGACGTTGGCGTTCGTGACACCGCTTAAATACAAATTGAAGGAAGCGATATCGCCAGCGCGATGGTTTTGTGCTTCCAAAACATGCGCGGAATTCCCGCCATCAAAATAGTTTTCATATACTTTTTTGCCAGCGTATTCATGTACTTTGAGAGCAGTCATCGCCTCGGCGCTTGTCGTTTGGAGAATATTATCCCCCCACGTCGTGGCAAACAAATCACGAAAACGTTCGACATCGGTATTCGATCCACCATAAGCCAACGATATTAACTCGTTTTTCAAAGCCGCTGGGTTCTCAAAACCGCTTAAGACATTAACGATAACGGAAGTGGTTTTGCTTTGGTCAATTTTCGATTTCGCACTAATGACAGCTTTTCCCACATCGCTAAAAGATAACGAACCGAATTCATCGATGCTGGCAATATCGGGATTCGATGAGGACCACAATAGAGTTTGATTCTCGATGCTCGAAGGAGAAACGCTGCCGGTAAGAGTGATATTTTGACTGCCTTTAAGTTTTGCGATGGTCCCGCTGACAATCTCACTTGATGAGATCTCGACGCCAGTCACCGCCGTCATGTTGTTGTAGATGGAAAGATGGCCAAGAACGAGTTCGGCGGTCTGTCGCTCCCCGTCTGGGCCTTTGGCGAGAATGTGAAAACTGCACCTTTTGCTCATCCCATCAAACCACCACCCGTTTTCGTATCCAGGATCAGGGGAGGCTCTCCGCGTCGCAAATTTCTCCGACAGCATCGAATCGACGACATTGATCGATATCAAACCGGTATCGCCATCATCGGCTAAGACATAAAACGTTTCATTTACCCCTTCGACAGCTAATTTGACGATATATTCCGAATAGCAGCTGATCACATCCATTTCGAAAACCACCGCTTTGGAAAAATCAAGCAGCAGCATCGGTGTTTGCACACCCCCGTAATTATCGAGGCTTGCATCGGTATTCCAAATTACGACTTTATCATCATCGCTGTCATAAGTGGCGATTCCAGAAGGTGTACCACTTCCAAAAAGGGAAATGTTTTGGGCTGAGTAGATGATACTTTCGCCGTTCCAATTCGGGAAATCGCTTCCCTCGGAAGAAGAAACACTCGATGAATCGGAAGGATTGCATGAGGAAAGGGCAACGATCAGGACGATGGATAAGAAAGCTTTTTTCTTCATCTTTTTCCCTTTCTTTAACGGCAGACGACTCTTTTGGTCACATAATCTCGCAACCCATTTGCCGTGATGATTTCAACTTTCAAAGTATAGTCGGTATCCGCCAGAAGCGCTTTGTCATAACTAAATTCCGTTAACGGAAGTCCGTCATATGCCAAAATATCGCCGAAGAAAATTTTCATATTCGTGACTTCATCGCCAAACGGCGCATGAGTATTAAAGGAAATCGCGCTCGCAGAT
>JBAZDT010000036.1:0-7317 GCA_041654325.1 Bacilli bacterium
CTCAGCGTCATTCGCCACGTCGTTGAAGTCGGTAAAAAAGCCATTGATAATCCAATGGATTACGATGCACGAGCATCTTTGATGTTGGCAAGCAGCTTTTCGCATAATGGCATCACTGGATTAGGCAAAAAAGTTAGCATGCCCGTACATCTCATCGCCCACGCCTTGAGCGGATTTGACCCCCGCATTGCCCATGGCGCAGCGCTATCTGTCCTAATGCCGGCCTGGATGTCGTACGTCAAAGATTCCGATTTGGATAAATTCAGCACTTTTGGGCGCGATGTTTTTAAAATCCACTTTGTCGACAAAAACGAAAGTGCTAATATTGGAATACGCGAGCTGAAACGATTTTTTCACGAAATTGGCATGCCGCTTACGCTGCGTGAGCTTGGATTATTTGAAAAAGACATCCCACATCTAGCAAAAATGGTTACGGAAAACGGTACACGTGTGGTTGGCCATTCCGTTCGACCACTAGATGAGAAAGATATCGAAGCACTTTTGGGTTCGTGTCTTTAGGGAGAATTTTTATGAAAAAAGAAGATGTCGCTAGTTTAATTGTCTACGCCATCATGATTGGTCTAGCCCTTTTTATCGGCCTTGGCATTATCCAACCGCTTTTCCAGAACAATCCATCAGCCACCGATAACGAGTACGTTTTTGCCATTCTATCGGTATTGGTCGGCGTGTTTATTAATGGAGTTCTTATTGAGCTCGGCCACATTCTCGGTGGTTTAATTGGCAAATACCGCCTTCAATCAGTCAACCTTTTCGGTTTTTGCTTCTATCGAAAAGATGATAAAGTCAAATTTGCCTTCAAAACTTTCGAAGGTTTAACTGGCGAGACAAAACTCGTTCCTAAAATCGAGACCGCAAATCCTCGCCCCGCGACAATTCTTCCTCTCCTGTTGTATTTGCTCGAACTTGTCGCCGCGATTCTGATTTATACATTGGTAAACATCAATTCGAATATCGATCTAGTTTGGCTTTCCATCAGCGCGATCATCGTCGCCTCAATTGGGGGAATGCTCACTCTTTATAACATCGTTCCTTTCAAACTCGATGCCCTCACCGATGGCTATCGTCTCACCCTTTTTACGAAGAACATCAACATAATTGCTTATAACGAGCTAATGCTCGCGGAAAACAGCGACGGCACTTTTCAACCGCGCGTTTTTGAGGAGATTACCGATTTCACCGCCGAAGTCAATTTGATTGCCGTCTATCGTAATATTCAAGAAAAAAACTATAGCGAAGCCGAGAGAATTTTGGATAAGATAATCCAAAACGAAAAAAACACAAGCGGAGCCACCCACAATCGGGCTATCGCACAACTTCTTTTTCTCAAAATTATGAATGAGCCACTTGAAGAAGCGAAAGCCTATCATCAAAAAGTCGATGTCTCGATTATTCGTTTCATATCAAATGACTTATCGATGGCTTCCGTTCGCGCTTACCTTCTCATCGCCGGATTGCTCGATGAATCATCTGGGGAAGTCAAATATTGCCTCGACCGCAAGAAAAAAGCCATTAAGTACGTCGCACCAGGCAATCTCGAAATTGAAGAAACGCTCTTTAACGAAGCGCTGCAAAAAATAGTTGTCGCTCATCCTGACTGGAAATTTGAGTAAATAAAAAGCCCTTCGATAAATTATGAAGGGCTTTTTTATTGTTTAACTTATTTGTCTTTTTTGAGCAGATCGCGGATTTCGGTGAGAAGAACGATGTCAGCGGCAGGAGCTGGCGCGGGAGCGGGCTCGGGTTCTGGCTGCGCTTCTTTTTTGTGCAATTTCGCTTCGGCAGCGTCTTTGGCTTTTTGGATAGCGGCAAAGATTTTAATGATTGCAAATAGAATTAAAGCGATTAAGAGGAAATTGATTATGGCATTTAAAACCATTCCCCAATCGAGTTTGCTGAGCACTGAGTAATAGACTCCATCATTGGCAAGAATCGCGGTGCCGGCTAGAATTTCGGCGGCGGTAGCTTCGATGCTATTAGGTAAGACGGTGTAGAAGTTGGAAAGACCGCCATTAACCAATAGACCAATCAAAGGCATGAAGATGTGAGCGACAAGCGCGGTGATGATTGCTGAGAAGGCGCCACCGATAATTACGCCAACAGCGAGTTGCATCACGTTGCCACGACTGATAAAATCCTTGAATTCCTTGAAAATTTTCATTTCTTGTTTCTCCTAATAACAATTCTAAAAGAATAATAAAATAAAACAAGAGCATTACTCTTTCTTTGACAAATAACTCAGGACTTGAAATAATGTTGTGAATCCAAAGGAGTAACCATATGAATAAAACCGCAATCTTTGTCGATTCAACTGCTGATCTAACTCAGGAAGATTACCAGAAAAGCGATATCCATGTCGTCCCCCTTTTAGTTAATATTGGTGGAAAAGTCTACCAAGACGGACGCGAAATCGATTATGAACAATTATATAAACTAGTCGCCGAGCATGGCGAACTGCCGACGACCGCCGCGGTTTCGCCAATCGCCTTTATCGAAGCTTTCAAACCATATATCGATAAAGGATATGATATTTTTTATGTTGGTATTGGCAGCAAACTATCAGCGACCCTTCAATCCGTCGTTTTAGCCGCTCAGGAATTTAAAGAGGGGCGGATTTTCTACTCCGACTCCAACAACCTATCCAGTGGTTCTGGTCTCTTGGCATTAAAGGCCGCCAAATATCGCGACGAAGGAAAATCAGCGGCCGAGATCAAAGAGTTAATCGATGGCCATGTTGCGAAAGTGAACTCTTTGTTTGCGATTGAAACCCTTGACTATCTCCATAAAGGCGGTCGCTGCAGCGGCACCGCCAGGGTTCTTGGCAAATTGTTTCACATCCACCCAATCATCAAAGTCGTCGATGGCAAATTAATCGTCTATAAGAAACCTCGCGGAAGGATGAGCGCGGCTCTTGACGAACTCGCCCATGAGTTAAAAGGCCATCTGCCGAAGGTCGATTTAGACCACATTATGATTACGTATGCCGGAGCTGATCAAGTCAACCTCGATTACCTCATCGAAAAGATTTCAAAGCTTGTCGATCCGAAATCGATACATATCACAAAAGCCGGTGGCGTCATATCCTCGCACTGCGGCTACGGAACAATCGGTATTCTCTATCTTCGGAAATAGTAAATAGCGGGTTTTTGCAAAGAAAAGCGCCGGTTTTGCCGGCGTTTTTATATTAGAAGATCGACTAAAACTATTTTCCTGAGACAGCCAAACTCTTGATTAACAAGCTTGGTGCGCTAATCCCGGAAAGTTGCAGTTCAGGATTATTGCCCACCTCGCGGACACCCATGAATAAATCGAGGAGATTGCCAGCGACCGTGATAAGGCTGAGAGGCTCGGCAATTTTACCATCGCGGATCATGAAGCCTTCTGCTTGCAAAGAGAAGTTACCTGATTGAGCGTTTAAGCCCGAATGAAGGCCGGCGACACTTGAAATATAGACGCCCTGTTTGACTTTGGCGATGAGCTCGGCTTCCGATTTGCGCCCCGCTTTTATCGAAGGATTAACAAAACCAACACCGATTTTTGAACCACCCTTGTAACCATTGCCAGATGTCTCGGTTCCTTCCCGAGCAGCAGTTTCCAAATTATGGAAATACAGCTTGAGAATACCTTTGTCGACGACCTTTTTATTGATGGTGGCCACGCCCTCGTCATCGAAATAGCGGAAGAAGCAATTCTGGAGCAGTGGTTGCTCGACGATAGTTACCTTTTTACTCGCGACTTGTTGATTTAGTTTGCCAATAAACAAAGAAGAGTGTTTTTGTACTTCTTCGGCGCTGGCACTTTCGAGAAAAGGACTGAGAAAATCTGCGGCTGTCCTTTGATTGATGACGACAGGATATTTTTTGCTTTCGCATTGTGTTCCGCCTAATTTGCGAAGGCCATTCTCGGCCGTCTCCTTGACAAATTTGTCGATATCAAGTTCTTTTGGATTGTTGGATAGGAGCACTTTAAATCCAGTTTTCACTTCATCTTTTTCTTTGACGACAACCGAAGCGACATAGGCGAAATAATTGCTCTTATTCTTAAGGTTTAAACCGTATGAGTTGACGAGGTTTACCTCGACTCCGTCTTCGAAGTATTCGACGCCTTCGATTTCGGTAATCCGCGGGTCATACTTTTTCAACTTCGCTTCGATCTCATAGAGATTCTTCATTTTTTGGTCGATGGATATCTCTTCGATTTCTTTATTGAACACTTTGTGGCGGTGGTATTTTTTACTGCCCTTAAAAATGACTGCCTTATCATCTTTCTCGATTATTTTCGCATTGGCAATGATATTGTTGACGAGTAATTCCGGAGTGTCGCGATCGACTTTTTCAGTCGCGGAGACGCCGAATTTGTCATTGTAAATACCGCGCGCTTCAAGCGAGAAGGATTCGCTCATCGAATAAGAAGACACTTCTGAATGGAAGAGTTCAAAGGAGAGCGCATGCTTTTTTGCTGAATATAGTTCGCTGGCGGTGATGCCTTTCGCCTTGGCAAGTTCAAAAAATTTCTTGTAGTTCATTTCAATACTCCTCCTCGGCCACCGACTAGGATTTCGCTAACGCGAATAGTGGGTTGACCAACATCGGTGGGAATGCTGCCGCTGACGCTGCCACACATCCCTTGGGCTCTGAGCAAATCGTTGCCGACCATGTCGATTTTCATCAAGATATCCGCGCCAGAGCCAATCAACGTCGCTCCCCTGACGGGTTCGGCGATTTTACCATCGCGGATAATATAGGCTTCGCTACAAGCAAAGTTAAATTCGCCAGTGGCGGGGTTGACGCTTCCACCACCCATCGAAGCAGCGTATAATCCGAGCTTCGTGGCCGCGATTATCTCTTCGGGTTTCGATTTGCCCGCGGCAATGTAAGTGTTAGACATTCTTGAGGTCGGTTCGTACTTATAGGATTGGCGACGGCAGACGCCGTTGGCCTTCATCCCCATTCTCCGACCATTAAATGAGTCGATTAAGAAGGAAGTGCAGATTCCATCTTTGATGAGGACGTTCTTTTGCGTTTTATTACCTTCGTCATCGATATTGTTGGATCCCCATGCGTTGGGAATCGTTCCGTCATCGATTGCCGTCACTAAAGGCGAGGCGATTTGTTTGCCGAGACTATCAGAGAAGACCGATAGCTTTTTGGCGACCGAAGTCGCTTCTAATGAGTGGCCGCATGCTTCGTGGAAGATGACACCCCCAAAAGCATTGCCGATAACGACTGGCATTTTACCACTTGGGCAATCAGCGGCGGTCAGCATTTTAATAGCTAATTCTGCGACGCCCCGCGCTGTTTCCTTCACGTCGATTTTCGAAGTGAAAAATTCCATGCCTGAAGTCGCGCCAGGACCTTCAAAGGCGGTTTCGATCTTGCCGTTTTCGCTGGCGATGGCCACAAAACCCATCCTGCCTCTTTCCTTAACGTCGTCAAAGCGTTTGCCATCCGAGTTGAAAATGGTTACTTGTTTGCGGTAATCGGAAAAGAAGTTTTGAATGCGGACGATGCGCTTATCATAATTAGCCATTACGTTATATGCCTCTTTCATGAGGGCGATTTTCTCTTCGCGAGAAACATCGCTTAACGGCCTTTCATAAACATGGGCGTTTTTGATGCGAACTTTCTTAATTTGATCGACGGTCAGCTGCCTTTCGCCGCTAAACGATTTGGCAAGCGAAGTCGCGAGTTTCACCAAACCCTTGCGAGACAAGTCGTTGGTGTAACCATAGACACTTTGCAGTTTATTTAAGAGGCGAATGCCCGCTCCGTATCCGACGCTGTTCAATGCGGATTCGGTTTTACCGTTTTCCAGCGTCAGAAAGGAAACATCATTTTGCTCTAAATAAATTTCGGCGAAATCGGCGCCGGTGGCTAAGCCAGCGTTTAAAACTTCAATCGCCAAAGATTTTCCTATCATAGTTTTCCTCCTTCATAAAATATGTGGGAATAATTTTACCATTATTCCATTGAATAATACACCCTAATACATAGAAAAATGTATAATATTTGTATGTTTCAGGAATCCATTCTTAAAAATCTCTCCGCCTCCTTTGACGCGGAACGCACTAAATTCACCAAAAAAGATGTCGCTTTCATCGCCGGCAAAGATTCCTTTAAAGGAAAAATGCTCGGCTTTTTAACTTTTGACTACTATCGCCGCGAAAAACTAATACGCGAGGGAAATCTCGTCTATGGTTACGCTTATCGAGCTTGGACAAACGAAGTGACGTATACCAAGCCCTATCCGATTTGGGTTCTTTTCTCCCCTGCGAAGGAATTTGTTGAAAATCCATCTTTATATGGCGACGTCCTGCGTGCGCTGCAAGCAATTGAAAAGCCTAAACATAGACATGCCAAAATTTATCATCTTTACACAATGTTGAACGCTGAGCTCAGCGAACCCAAATATGTTTTAATCCCTGAACCATACGCTCAAGGCCATCTCGTCTACTTGTCGATGGTTTATCTTCGACCATCTCATCATGCAAACCTGTGTTTAGGAGTAAATCCTTTTTTGATAGCTCCCAATGTTTCCAAAGAGATTCTACTTCTCCCCTCAAAGTATTGGACCGAAGAGTTTAAAAAGGAATATTTCAACTTGTAAATCGTTCATTGTAAGCGCGTTAAAAATATTTGCTTTCCTAAATAAGGAATGATAACATTACAAAGCAACTTTCTTTGGAACCAACCATGGTCCAAGGCGGAAGGAGAATTTTTATGAAAAAAGACATCCACCCAAAGTACAATCGCGTCACTGTCACTTGCGTAACGTGCGGATCGACATTTGAAACCGGTTCAACGATGAAGGAAATTCGCGTTGATACCTGCTCCAATTGCCACTCATACTACACCGGCAAACAAAGATTTACCCAGGCTGATGGCCGCGTCGACACTTTCAATAAGAAATACGGCTTGAAGAACAAACAATAAAACAAAGACCGCCGTATGGCGGTTTTTATTAATGTATGAAAACCAAATTCTATATTACCACTCCCATCTATTATCCAAGCGCGAAAGCACACATTGGCCATGCCTACACGACGGTGCTCGCCGATGTTTTCGCACGTTATAAAAGAATGCGCGGAAACGAAACTTATTATCTAACTGGCACCGATGAGCACGGCGAGAAAATCCAAACGAACGCCAAGCTCGCCGGCAAAAGCGAGCAGCAGTTTGTCGATGACATCGCCAACGATTTCAAGCAATTGTGGAAGACCTTGGAAATCAGCAACGATGATTTTATTCGGACAACCGAAGAACGGCATACCAAAGTCGTGCAGAATATTTTCTCAAGGCT
>JBAZDT010000037.1:0-6951 GCA_041654325.1 Bacilli bacterium
TTTGAGGGCTTCGGGCTTCTCGACCTTTTTCGGGCAAAAGGCTTTGTTGACGCCGTTGGAGATGACAAAGCCATTGGTCGGGCCGGCGTGCTTTTCGAAGACGTCGCGGATGAATTGGGTCGGGTAGTGAATCGCATCGACGTGGCGATATAATCCAAGGTTAAAAACCTTGTAGGTCAAAAAATTCGCGATGTCGAAATTCATCATGAAAATGTGATTCGTGAAGTTTTCGGCTTGGACGTGAAAGCCAGCGGTGATCGGTTTGTTGAACCTTTTGGCGATGCGAGCGGCTTTGTGGCCGAGGGCAAAGGGCATCATGATGTGGACGACATCGGCATGGCTAATGGCTTCGGTGATAATCTTGGTATCCGCCTTCGCCAAAGTAATATTGTTCTTTTTGACGTAATTGTTCAAAATTCCTAAGTTCAATGAGGGAACTACATAGTAACCTGATAATCCTCGTTTGTTGTTGTCCGGGCAGACAACGCTGACATCGTGACCCTTACTTTTTAAACTATTGATGAAATTAACTGCTGTGATAGTGGTTCCGTTATTTTCTATGCCGAGGACATCGGCAACGACGGTAACATGCATGGACAAGATCCTCCTGATAAGCGCACAGTCCTACTGGTGGGGAATTGAGATAATACGTTCTAAATATCGATTTCCCCCGGCATCGTTATTTGACTAATCCAAGTATACGCCATTTAATTATTGAATTCCTTAACTTCTGGATCAGGTTCGTTGAATTTCACTTCGGCAAGGGCTAGCTGCCCTGAATTCATGCATTGAATGCGCATCTCGCGATTCTCAAAAACGAACCTCGAAATCGCCTCCCACAAAAAGACCCATGAAAAGATTTGCAGCATGTCGAGAATCAATGGGATATCCGGTATACTCGCTTGCGACAAAAGTAATTTGATGGCTGTCGAGATGACAAGAGCGACGATGCCGATGGCAAAAAGAATTGAGGCGACCGTTCGGTTGATTTTTAGTTCATGTCTTTTGTCTTCGTAAATCAAGCGATAATGTTCGAGAAATGAATTCTTTATTCGCCCCCTCCGCAAATCGGACACATCGCCGACATCAAAGTTGATGACGAGCGGGATTTCCGCCGGGGTGTAATAGGTTTTTTCATCGATGTATTCGAAAATCGCCGGATTCAAATCTTGCTTGTAAGAATAAGGTGAGTAAAGTTCATCGACATTTGTTAAGTCGACGCTGATGTGAGCACGACCATCGGGATACGTAATCGACTCGACATACTTCTTGGTTATGTTACGCGAATCGCGATACAAAAACTCAATTTGCTTGGCGAAGCGTTTGCGGCGCTCCTTAATAATTTTTTTATCCATAAGTCTCCCCCTATTGCTCTTTCTTTGGTTTGCGGTCTCGCTTATTTTTAATGAAGCGATGGCAAGCATCGAGCAAGCCTTCGCTCTCTTCGCCGAGATCATTTTCATCATAAGCAAAAACGAGGTAGGCCGGCTTATTGTTGCGAAGGAGGAGAATATAACCTTCTTCGTCAACTTTGCGAGCGACCTTGGAAAAGTTTTGATTCGCCTCTTTAAGGCTCACTAATTGTCTAATGCGCAATTTCATAGTTTGGACCAGCCTTCACTACCTTAACACAAAAATAGGTATTATTCAACCTACTTTCCTTTGAACTATTATTTTATCCCATAACGGATTGTATTCGCGACAGTGCTCGTCGCTATAAAAGACGCTCGTTGCGAAATATTGACAAAAGGTTTATAACTTCTCAACTACGATAAGTATTACATAGAATCTTTAATTCCATTCACAAGTAAAGAAAAGGTTCGATATCTACGTATCAAACCTTTGATTACGTTTGGCAACATGCTACGAAAATGATACAAATGCACCCCTTAATGGAGATTTTTAATCCCTACTCAACTTCTTCATAATAATATGAATAATCAATGCCTTTTAGGAATATTTCTCTATTGTTAATATCAGTAGTTAAAGAATTTTTGAGCAGCAATTTAATTAGTTGATTATTATTAGGGCTTACTCTCATGGCATTTAAATAATCATTCTTGTCAATCTTTGACCAATCCACACAACAATTAAATTCTTTTTTAAAAATCAAATCTAGCCAAATACGAGTAGCTCTGCCATTGCCATCCATAAAAGGATGAGCAATATTCATCTCAACATATTTTTCAACAATTTGATCAAAATTTGATTGAGGCATTTTGTCAACATCTTTTAAAATTTGAGGTAAAAAATCACCATTTGCAAAGACAAATTCACCCTTTGAAATTGTTTTGGTTCTAATTTTTCCTGCAAACGGATAAAGTCCTTCAAATAAATAAGCATGTATTTTTTGCAAACTAATAGTTCTGCCAATTTCATCTTCAGAAATTAACTCAGTTTGATAAAGATCGTACGCTTTTCTTTTACTTTGTTCGTCAATAGGATCAAGACTTCCATCAATCCAATTTTCAAATTCTGGGTTCTTTGATGAATGAATTACAAAACGTAATCTATTTATTCCATTTTCGTTAATAACGTCAGAAATATATTGTTTCCCATCATTTGCATATAATTTTAGTTGTCTACAAAATGTATTCAACTCAGAATGTCTTCTCTTTAAAGCATTCCAATAAATACGTGGATTAGAAGAATTGGTAATAATTAAAATAACATCTACAGCAGAATACCACCAGATCTGTTCATCGTCATCCCAAACAGCCCGGACTTTATTATTCAAAAAATATCTAATCGAATGTTTTATCATAATAATATGATAACATAACTACGTTCAGTTGTCTACAAAATGTATACAACTAAAAAGCACTGGTTTTGCCCAATGCTATAATTTCGATGGCAAGATACTACGGAAATGATACAATTGCACCCCTTAATAGAAATTTTTCACCCCTTTATATGTAGTTAATTATATTAATTCATTCTCATTGAATTCTAATTAATTAATTTCTATTATCAATGAGTTAATCCACAATATCAAAACAAAAAAACGTAATCGTGAAACAGATGTTTTTAAAACCATGTTTTTAGCACAATTTTCTTTGCGAAAATAACTAAAAAAGACATATAAAAAAAGCACATTTTGCATTTCAAAATGTGCATTATCAGTCTATGGTTGCGGGGGAAGGATTTGAACCAACGACCTCCGGGTTATGAGCCCGACGAGCTACCAGACTGCTCTACCCCGCGATGTCCTTACAGCCACATTATACTATCAAGATAGACTTTCTTTTGCAAGCGATATATTTATATATTTTCTTTTCTAAAAAGCACTTGTATAATGGTATGCACATTATGCAACTCACTTTTTATATTTTAATCGGGGTCTTTGGTTTACTCGCCATAATCCACCTTTTGCTCTGCTTGTTTGAAAAAGAAGGACCTCGCAAAATAACGAAGCCAATCACGACTCTTTTGCTCATGGCGGCTATTATGATTCTCGTTTTGACCTACCCCGAGATCCCCTACCCTAAACACGCCATCTGGATCGCCGGGATTTTCTGCGTGCTCGGCGATTTGTTCAGCCTGAAAGTAAAATCAAAACCCCTCTTTATCACTGGATCAATCTTCTACGCTGTCGGCCACTGCTTAAATATTTTCGTCATGGTGACGATGCTCAGTTTTACCTTCTCGTGGTGGGTTTATCTAATTGCGGCTTTAGCCGCGATTATCATCGCCTTTGCTTTCTATCCTCTAACCCGCCTACTCTTTGGCAAAATCGCTTATGTCATCAATTTGTATTTATCGTTGCACCTCTTAAATCTTGCTTTGGCGATTCTTCTCTTAATCGACGGCAAACCGCTTCTTTCCATCATCATCATCATCATCGGGTATGCTCTTTATTTCGTATCCGATTTTCTGCTCGCCTATGCCGCGTTCGGAAAAGATATCCGCCGCCGCGACTTCTATATCATGTTGTTATTCTATGCTGGCCAGGTTTTGATCATGCTCGGCCTCGCCAACACATTGCTGATTATTTCTCAATAACTTCAAAATAGTATAAACGTGAGCCAAAGTCGCCAAGCACGCGAACTCTTTCGTCGTAGCCGACGCCTGCCCATTCGGGGTTCAACTTAATCGCGCCATGATTAATCATCGCTCCCGAGACGGCATAGCTTTCCGCTTCGCCGGCCATCGTTTTATGATGGGCGACTTGATCGATGAGCAAGCCGTTTTCGTTAACGCGGACCGGCAGCACCATGTTAATTAGGCCACCGAAGGTTTTGATATTATGTTCTTGGGGGCGGACATCCATCTGATACAAAGCGTCGTCGATAAAATCGATACCCTGTAAAATAGTCGTCTGCGGATTCGGTTTTTGCAGGCCGTTATAATAGCCGATGATTCCTTGCTTCTTGTCCTCGCTGAGGACCATCCAAACAGCGTGGTCTTTCTCTTCCATCAACTTAAGTTGATAGAACGTGCCATATTGCAGCAACGAACGATGTTTTTTATAGAAAGCTATCTGGGCTTTGATTGCTTTTGTCTCGACGCTGTCCAGATGAGTCAGATCCAGTTCGTAGCCAAGAACGCCAAAAGCGGCGACGTTAAAACGCGTATCGAGGGGCGTCCGCCTTAGCAATTGATGCGATGGCGAGGCGCTGACGTGAGCGCCGATTGAGGAGAGAGGATAAGCAAGGCTATATCCACTTTGAATGTCGATGCGCTGATGACCATCGGTGTCATCGCTGGCCCATGTTTGGGGCATGAAGGCCAACATCCCTAGATCAAAGCGGTTACCGCCACTTGAGCACGATTCAAAGAGGACGTTCGGATATTTGTCGGTGATTCTTCGCAAGATGCTATATAGGCCAAGAACCTGCTGATGGAGAAGTTCCCCGGCTTTGGTGGCCTGCGAATAAAAATCGGAGATGTGGCGGTTGCAGTCCCACTTGACGTATTCGATATGCGCTGAGCCAAGAACGCTATCAAGAGCGTTAAAAACGTAGTCGCATACTTCTTTTCTTGATAAATCAAGAACAAGTTGATTCCTTCCTTTGGAAAAAGGGCGTTTGTCATCGCCGATAATCCAATCGGGATGGGTGCGGTAAAGATTGGAATCTTCGCTGACCATCTCCGGCTCGAACCACAAGCCAAACTTTAGTCCAAGGCCATTGATCTTCTTTGTAAGTCCGATAAGACCATGAGGCAATTTCTTCTTATTCAATTCGTAGTCGCCAAGGGCTTTGGTGTCATCATCGCGGTTATTAAACCACCCATCATCGAGGACGAATAATTCGATACCAAGATCTTTGGCGCTTTTGGCCAAGCTCACTAATTTTCCTTCGGTGAACTTAAAGTATGTCGCTTCCCAATTGTTGAGAAGAATCGGGCGCGGATAATTCACAAATTCCTTCTTGATGACGTGGTGATTGACGTAGCGATGCATATTCTGGCTCGCGGAATTAAGGCCGTGATCGCCATAAGTCATCACCGCGATTGGCGTGACAAACTTCCCATCAGGCGCGATTTCGTAATCAAAGCAATACGGATTGATGCCTAGCTGAATGCGGAGTTTGCCGTAATTCGTGAGTTCGACGAGTTCGAGATGATTGCCGCTATACATCAAATTGAAAGCATATACTCCACCACTGTTTAAGGTCGCCCCTTCTTCTAAAACCATGAAAAAGGGATTATGCCGATTCGAGCTGTTGCCGGTCTTAGAGTCGTTAAGATAAATCCCCGGCGTGATTTTGCGAATGGTTTTTTGGGCTTCGCTGATCCAGCCGCCATATAAATTCAAAAGCGAAAAATCGCGATTGATAAGGTCTAATTGCATAGACATGATCTTCTCGAGATGGACACTCTTCTCGCCATCGTTAAAGAAGACAACATTGCGGGCGATGACATCGCTTTCCTCAAATACGATATAGTGCAATTCAAGCCGCGTTTTGGTATACGCATCGCTTAAAATGATAATCAGTTCTTCGTCTTCGCCTCTAGGCGCTGGCAATTCGTCAAGAGGTACCGCGCTTTTTTGAATCGTGTGGCCAACGTAGGTAAAATCATACACATAACCTTGTTCGCCGCGGATTTTTAGCGATGGCTCGCGGTAGTCGCCTTTGCCGATCGATGATACTTCCAAGGAAATCAAATCAAGCGAGCAGGCCTTGTCTTTTTCTTCGTCGTATATAACTGAACTTCCATAAGCGTACGGCCACTTTTCGACGAGGCCTTTTGCATTGTCAAAAGCCGGGAGCCGGGCTCCATAATATTCACAGACGAGATGGTTAATCGCGTTGACGCGAAGAACATAACTCGTCTTCTTCGTCGCTAAATGAAAAAGTTGATCTTTGAAGGTTATCATAATTTATCCTCACGTAATATTATATAATAGATGGCGATGTTCTTGACTAACGAAAGGAAAGAATAATGAAGCAACCTCTCAATTTTGCTTGGCGGTTCATGCCTTGCTATAAACAACGCTATATCTCGGCGTTTCCGGAAGACGCCCAAGTCATAGACTTGCCACACGCGAATCTCGAACTTCCTCGCGACTATTTCGACGAAGATGATTATCAATGCATCTCTTCTTATGAAAAAGTTTTCAACATCGAAGAAAACATCACCAATAAAACCGTTATCCTCACTTTCCATGGCTTGATGTTGCGCGCAAAAGTGTATTTAAACGCCGCCTTTCTCGGCGAATATATCTCCGGTTATCTACCATTCAGCATCGATATCTCAGGCATCGCCAAGCAAGATGAAAACCGCTTGGTGGTCATCGTCGATTCGCAAGAGGATAAAACCGTACCTCCTTTTGGAGGCGTGGTCGACTATTTGGCGTTTGGGGGTATCTACCGCGAAGTTGAAATCGATGTCAAGCCGCACATCTACCTTGAGCGCGTCTTCGTCGATGCCGACCATCAAGGTCATCTGCGCATCAAACCAATCCTAAACGGCAACTTAACGCTTAAATACGAACTCAGCCATAAA
>JBAZDT010000038.1:0-6754 GCA_041654325.1 Bacilli bacterium
GAAGCTTATCGACGCATTCACAAATCGTGTTTAAAGCGGTGTCAAAACCAATAGTGTAATCGGAAGAAGAAAGATCATTGTCGATTGTTCCGGGAAGACCGATGCAATTGATGCCGAGCTCAGAAAGTTTTTTGGCGCCCATGTAAGTTCCGTCGCCACCGATAACAATCAAAGAATCAATCCCGAAATTTTGCAATTGCTCCGCGGCAATAATTCGGGATTTTTCCTCTTTAAATTCACGGGATCGAGCACTTTTTAAAATCGTGCCGCCGCGATTGATTATATCGCTTACGAAATTGCGATCAACTTTCTCAATCTCACCTTCGATAAGCCCTTTATATCCCTCATAAATTACAAACATTTCCAAGCCATTTTTAAGTCCAGCGCGAACAATCGCACGAACGGCCGCATTCATTCCTGGGGCATCGCCGCCGGAAGTAAGGACTCCAACTCTTTTTACCATTGATATGTCACCTCAATTAGTCTCTTATTCATTATATATGAAAACAAAGAAGAAATGAGTATTTTTGTAATTTGTAAACGATTACATGATGATGTGGATAAAAATTTTAAATCGGGCAGCACCTTACCAAAATTCGCGATTTCATCGTTAAAGTTCAGAAAAAGCCTTTGTGGAAAAGTATGCACATACTGCGTAAAAAACGCGATGCCATCGATATTATTTCTTTAATGAGATTTCGGATTATGCTATAATAACGAACAATAGGAAACAACCCATGGTTTACATCTCAGAAAAAGATTATTACGAAACGAGGCTCGGATCGATCATCAGCGATATCGACCGCGAAATTTTAGTTGAACTTTATCAGCCTTTAATCGGCTGCAAAAGCATCGCCATCTATCTATCTCTCTATCATGAAAAAATCAAAGCGGCGGATATCGATACTTTTGACCATGAGCATCTTCTTAGCAAGATGCAGATGGCAAATGGCGATTTCTATGTGGCGAGACGGGCCCTAGAGGCAGTTGGATTACTCCGAACCTTCTATAAAGAAGAAGCGGGAATTCGCTACTTTGTCTATGTTTTATACGCTCCCAAATCACCGCGCGACTTTTTCGACGATGTTCTTTTTAGAGGATTATTGATAAAATATGTCGGCGAAAAGGAAGCCAAGCGCCTCGCCCTTTCATATCGTGTCGACTTCCAAGTCAAGGACTTTAACGACATCACCTCCTCATTTATCGACACCTTCAATCCTGATTTCGATGATCCGAGTTTTCGCAAAGATTTAAAAGTCGAGGTCAAAGATCATCGCTCCTCGAAAGTCCAGACCTCTTTTGACTTCAACACATTTTTCGAGGCGGTTGAAAAAAGCGGGCAAATCAACCGTGCCGCTCTCACTAAAAAAGATCTCAAGGAAATAGAGCGGTTGGCCACGCTATTTTCTCTAGATGAAGCGACGATGGCTGATATCATCAACGATGTCTTTGATCCTGATAACAACAAGCAGCATATCAATTATCAACGCGTCGGCGATCGGGCCAAAGACGAATTAAAATTTCCATTATTAAGGAAGACAGGCAAATCCCCCAGAAGCAAAGTCACAAGTGATTCGGTCCTGGCAAGCAAAATCAAGCTCATGGAGTCGATGTCACCAGGAGAGTACCTGCGCATTAAGCAAAATAACACGATGCCGAGCCGTTCTGATCTCGACTTAGTCGACGATCTATCGCGCAATTACGGTTTTTCCAACGGTGTCATAAACGCTTTAGTTGATTATGTTCTGGCGAAAGCCGATAATGTCTTATCGCGAAAATACACGGAAAAAATTGCTTCTTCCTTAGCGCGCGAAGGCGTGATGACGACGATCGACACGATGAATTATTTGATTCGCATCAATTCGGCGTGGCGGACGACAAACAAAACCTCAAAAAAAAGTCCGTCCAACCACGAGCAAGCCACGAAAGCCGAAGAAGAAATCAGCGACGAGGAACTCGAAAAAATCTTGTCTTCGATCGAACAGAAAAAGAAGGATTGACCAATGGATAAAATCAAATTGCCTCCATTTGAAAAAACGGAGCTCGATAATTACGTCGACGAAATGCTCAATAAACTGAAAAACGATATTGAAGTTTATGAAATTATTCGCACCACGCTGAATCCCAGCGTCAAGACAGTCCGCGAGAATATCTCGAAATTTATCGCTTTTAAAGAAGACTTCGACTACTGTCGAAACTGCCCTGGTGTCGAGAACTGTAAAAAAGCGACTCCGCATTTGCAACTTCGTCTTATTGACGACAACGGCATGATCGAACGGGCCTTCACCCCATGTCCGAAGATTATGAAGCGCATCGAAATCGATAATCAATACTTGTACGCCGACTTTCCTAACGAATGGAAGGAATCATCGACGAAAACCCTTGATAAAACAGCCGAGCGCAATCGGATTATCAAACTTTTCAGTCAGATTCTCCAAGGTTTGACATCTCGTTGGATTTATATCCGCGGCGGGCAGCGCGTCGGCAAATCGTTCTTAGCCGCGACTCTCGCCAATGATTTCGTCGCGGTGAAAAAACAGCAAGTCGCATTTATCAGTTCCGCAAGTCGCATCAAGGAACTTAATGACTTAGCTTTTAGCGACAAGGATCGATTTGCGAAAAAGATGGTCGAGTTATGCAATGTCCCTCTGCTCGTCCTCGACGACTTTGGCAACGAATACAAAAACGATTATGTTCGCGATACCATCGTTCTTCCTCTATTGATCGAAAGAGCCAAGAACCGGCGCTTAACCTTTTTCACCAGCGATTTCTCGGTTGAAGAAATTGCCCAGCTCTACGATACGAGCAAAGCCGGGGCGATACGTGCAAAACAGATGAGCCGCATCTTAAAAGACATGGCGGAAGAAGAATTTGATTTAAGTGGCGTCTCCGCTTATTGACGGAATATTCTATTCAAGGTATTAAATAATTTTTCAAATGATGACGAATTGTCGATGACATACGTCGCTTTTTGTCGGTTGTGCAAAGCATCAAAACTGCTGTTCAGCGCGAGCAGAGTCGCCGTCGGAAGGTGTCTAATACTAAGGCGCTTTTTTTGTACTTTTGATGTTACATCAACATAGATTGTCTCATCGCAGTAATCATCGATTTTCGATTCAAAAAGAAGGGGAACTTCAAAGACCAGTTTTTCATAGCTCGGCGTCTTTTTGATAATCTCGGCAATCACCTTTTCGACGAGAGGGTGAAGAATTTTCTCCAGCCGGCGTTTTTTATCGTATTCGACGGTAATTGTATTGGCAATGAAAATCTTGTTGATGTTTCCGCTTTCGTCAAACACCTGCTCGCCAAAGATTTTCGCAATTTTCTTTTTGACGTCATCGCGCTCATACAAATCTTTCACAATTTGATCAGCGCTATACGTTTGGTAACCATGGGATTTGAAATAGGCGAGAATCGATGATTTTCCGGAAGCGATCGGACCGGTGATGCCAAGAACATAAGGCAACGCCGGATTTCTTTGGCAGCGAGGGCAGAAAGTCGTTCCTCGGCCGATGACAAATTTCTTCCTGAGGGGGTGATTGCAGCGCGGACAGGGTTGATTCTCTCGTCCGTAGGCGTTGAGTTTGGTTTGAAAGCCGCCATCAATGCCTTGGCTCGGATGGTAGCTGCGGATTGTCGATCCGCCGCTAAGAATCGCTGAATTTAAAACCTTGACGCTGGCTTTGATCAGGTCCGTTAACTGCGCTTTTGTGATGGCGTTGGCCGGCGTTTCGGGATGAATTTTGGTGTCGTATAAGACTTCGTCAACATAAATGTTGCCAAGACCAGAGAGGAACGATTGGTCGAGCAAAACAGCTTTTATCGGCAGGCGTTTTCGCTGCAATTTGTTGAATAGTTCATCAATGTTATCAACTTCAAAAGGCTCAGGACCGAGATTGGCTATAGGGGCCTCTTTCTTATATGAAGCGAGAGTGCTTAGCTTCATGATGCCGAATTTCCGCGTGTCGTTATATTCAAGCGCTGAGTTGTCGGTGAAAGTGAAAACGACGCAAGTGTGCTTGTCGTAATGGTCCGTTAACTTTTCGTGGTAAAAGTATTTGCCTTCCATGCGCAGATGAGAAAGAATTACGACATCATCATCGAGATGGAAGATGAGAAATTTACCTTGACGTTCAACCTTTAAAAAGGTTTTGCCGATTAAAGCCTTGCGGAAAGCGTCGACATCGCCGTCAATCGTGTTGCGGTTTAAAATCGTGATATCGCTTATTTTTTTATTGACGACAACACGATGCAAAATATTCTTTATGGTTTCAACTTCAGGCAATTCGGGCATTTTTCTTCCTTTTTATTTGGCGTCATACCATGACTTGCCGACTCCGGCATCAACTTTTAATTTAACACGAAGATGGATAACATTTTCCATGATTTTGCTTATTTCCGATACGACTTGTTCGATTTCGGAGACGTGGACTTTCAATATCAGCTCATCGTGGATCTGCAAGACGAGCCGAGTTTTATACTTATTTTCTTCGAGCATCTCTTGGACGCGGACCATCGCCAATTTTATCAAGTCGGCAGCAGTGCCTTGGATTGGCGCGTTCATCGCGGCGCGGCGGGCGAATTCGCGGACTTGATAGTTCGTATCGTATAGCTCGCGAAGATAGCGGCGGCGGCCGAAAAGGGTGGAGACATAACCTTCTTTGATGGCATCATCCACAACCCTTTGTAGATAATCAGACACCTCGGGGTACCTTTTAAAAAAGGTATCAATAATGCGCTTTGCTTCTTTTGGGGCGATATCCAACTGCTCGGAAAGACCCCAGTCGGAGATACCGTATATGATTCCGAAATTGACGGCTTTCGCTTTTCGGCGGGCAGATGAATCATCGGTGCCGAAAATAGCGTTGGCGGTCGCGGAGTGAACGTCTTCATCGCGGTTAAAAACATCGATAAATGCCTGGCAATTACTTAAGTGGGCCAAAATGCGCAGTTCGATTTGCGAATAGTCAAGGGAGAGGATTTGATAGTCTCGGTCAGGATAATAGAAAGCTTGGCGGATCGTTCGTCCTTCTTCGTCGCGAATGGAAATATTTTGCATATTCGGCTCGCTTGAAGAAAGGCGGCCCGTCGAGGTCAAAGCTTGGTTGAAAATCGCATGCAATTTGCCATCTTCATGAACGTGGACAGCGAGGCCATCGATATACGTCGAGAGAAGTTTCGCATATTTCCGGTAATCGAGTATTTTGCTGATTATCGGGTGCTGATCGACTAATTTCTTCAAAGCATCGACAGATGTCGAGTCTTTGCGATTTCCCGGCAGTCCGAGTTTGTTAAACAGCAAATCGCCGATTTGTTTCGGCGAGTTAAGATTGATTTCTTCACCCGCAAACTTGCGAATCTCTTCGGAAAGAACGGCGAGATTTTTGCGATACTGCGCACCGATTTTGTTAAGCGTTTGGGTATCGAGGGGGAAGCCTTCGATTTCCATTTTGGCCAAGACGCCAGCTAATGGTAATTCAATGTCCTGATAAAGTTTTAACGATTCGTGCTTGTTGAGTTCGTCGAGGACATGCTTTTGCATTTTGAGGATGAGAAAAGCCACTTTGACTGCCTTCAAAGGATTTGATTCGTCGAGCAGGGAAAGCGCCTCTTCCTTTTTTCCTTCGGCATCGACGCCGAAAAAATTCAAAATCGAGTCGACGTTGTTTTTTAGCGAAGAATCAACCAGATATGCGGCTAATAGCAAATCGAAATCAACCCCTTTAAGCACCAAATCGAGACGGTTCAAAAGGACGATTGTCGCCTTGACATCAAAACAAACCTTCTTAATCTTTTCACTTTCGATAATCCGTTTTAACTCGCCGTCTTTTACCATATCTTCAAGGCTAATATAATAGTGATGTTGACCATCGCTAATCGCTAGACCATAGATTGGCGCTTTAAAGTAATTTTCGTCTTTAACGTCGAGATATAATCCGATTCGCGGTTCAAGAGCGAGACCTTTCAGCGATGATACTTTTTGGTATACGATCTGAACATCGCGCTCCGATTCGATTTTAAATTGGTTCGGCAGGCGATTCAAAAACTGCTTAAGTTCGTAGCGTTGGGAAAAACTGTTCACATTATCAAAAACGTATCCGCGATATAGTATATCGTCTAAGGAGAACGGCAAGTTGATATCGGTTTTAATCGTCGCCAAACGCTTTGATAAACAGCCTATTTTCTGATGTTCGACGATGTTTTCGCCGACCTTTCCCTTGATATTGGGGGCCTCTTCGATGATTTTTTCGAGAGTGTGATGCTCATTCAATAATTTAATCGCTGTTTTTTCGCCGATGCCCGGAATGCCCGGTATATTATCGCTAACATCGCCGCGCAACCCTTTATAATCGGGAACTTGATTTGGCTGGATGCCGTATTCTTCAGGCATCGTCTTCTCATCCATCACCATAATGTTCGACATCCCCGTTTTCAGGATGTGAATGGTAATGTTGTGATCGATGAGTTGCAAAAAGTCGCGATCGGAAGTGTAGACGATAACTTGGTGGCCGGCTTTGCCAGCCGTTTTGGCAATCGTGCCGCACACATCGTCAGCTTCATATCCTTCTTGTTCGTAGACAAAGATGCCAAGCGATTTCAATAGTTCGCGGGCTAGAGGCATCTGCACAATCAGATCGGGTTCCGTCGGTTTGCGATTTGCCTTATAGGCGGCGAACTCGTCGTTGCGGAAGGTTTTTTTGCCGACGTCGAAACCGACGATTATGTGCTCCCCGCCTTTAAAAGAATTAAGTAT
>JBAZDT010000039.1:0-6750 GCA_041654325.1 Bacilli bacterium
TTACATGGGCGCCAAAAAACTTTCTGAGCTCGGCATCAATTGCATCGGTCTTCCCGGAACAATCGACAATGATCTTTCTTCTTCCGATTACACTATTGGTTTTGACACCGCTTTAAACACGATTTGCGAATGCGTCGATAAGCTTCGCGATACCACGGCGTCGCACCAACGTTGCACAATCATCGAAGTGATGGGCAACAAATGTGGAGACCTCGCCTTATTTTCCGGTGTCGCCGAAGGCGTGGAAATGATCATTACCCCCGAACACCCTTATACCGAGGCGGAAATCATGGAGCGTATCAAATCTCTTGGCACCGGCAAGAAAAAGCACTCGTTGATCATCGTCAGCGAAAAAGTATTTCCAAACGTTATTTCTTTTGCTGAAAAAGTTTCGCAAGAAACAGGCTTTGAAGCGCGGGCTGAGGTTCTCGGGCGCCTGCAAAGAGGAGGCTCACCATCTGCTTTCGATCGTATTCTAGCAACGAGAATGGGCGTCTATGCAATCGACATCCTTATGGCTGGGGCAAAAAATGTTTGCATCGGCATTGTTAATGATAAACTTACCTACTTTCCGTTTGAAGAGGCTTTTGCCCTTCCTCGCAAACAGCACGATGAAATATATAAATTAATCGCCATGGTTAATCGATAGAGATGAAGCAACGAAACCTTCTTATCAGCGCCGACATCGGGGGGACGAACTCCCGCTTTGCGGTCGTCGATTCGGATTATCAAATCGTGCGTAGCATCACGAGAAGAACGATTCTTAACCACAAAGATGATTTTGTTAAATCAATCGTCGAATCCATCGCTGAAATCGGCGGTGATTTTGATGCGATCCAAGGCCTTTCCCTCGGCATTCCGGGTCCGATTGGACCGAATGGATACATTATCGACTTGCCAAACATCCACATCAAGGACATTCCGCTGGGAAAAGTACTTCGCGAGCGTTTTAAATTGCCCGTATTTATTCGCAATGATGCCGAGATGGCTTGTTTTGCGGAAGCGCTTCTCGGCAGCGGAAAAAAGTCCGACCGTGTCTTCTTCATCACCATTTCCACCGGCTTAGGAGGCGCGCTCGTCGTCAATAAAACTTTTGATGAAACCCCTCACGAAATCGGTCATACCCCTTATACATACCATGGCGATAAAAAGTACTTTGAATACTTTGCCAGCGGAACCGGCCTTGTCAATCTTGCCAAGATTCACGATTTGACAATTCACAATAGTCAACATTTCTTCGACCTCGTCGAACAGAAAAACGAAAAAGCTATTCTTGCCTATCACGAATGGCTCGCCATCCTCGGCGACTTCCTCAAATATATCGATGATCATTATCATCCCGATATCATCGCCATCACCGGTGGTGTCTTCAATTCCAAGCACATCTTCTGGGAAGAGCTTAAAAGCGAGCATCCACGACTTAAATTAACCGAGTGCCACTTCGATCAAAACGCTGGTTTAATCGGTGCCGCGAGCTACGGTTTTACCATGTTAAATAATTGACTTATTTATTATTTGTCCATATAATTGTATGCGCAACGATGAAGACATGTCGCATTCATCTTTCCAAATAGAGAAGAAATCGCCTGGTGAAAGATTTCTTGGAGATTATGCGAAACCACTTCGGAGCTTCCGACGACAAGTCGGACGTCACTCGCGTTAAGAGAATCGAGAGCATATCTTAGATATGAATTAGGGTGGTACCACGTGAAAGCGTCCTTAAGTTGGGCGTTTTTTTATTTCAAAGGAGAAAACACATATGAAACTAATCTTACCAAGCGGCGATGCCTTGCTTATCGAAGCCAATCAAAGCGGTTACGATGCCGCCAATATGATTAGCCCGAGCCTCGCTAAAAAAGCTTTAGCCTATCGCCTCAATGGCGCAGCGCACGATTTGCACTCTTTAGTTGGCGAAGATGGCAAGTTCGAGATTATCACCGAGGGAGATAAAGAAGCCATCGCGCTTCTCAACCACTCAACATCACACCTTTTGGCTCACGCAATCATGCGCCTTTATCCAAGCGCGCACATGGGCTTTGGCCCTTCGATAGAAGAGGGCTTTTATTACGATATCGACTTCCCTTCTCCAATTGCTGAATCCGACCTTCTCAACATCGAGAACGAAATGCGTAAAATTGCTAAGGAAAACCATCGAATCGTCCGCCGAGAAGTCAGCCTTGAAGAAGCGCTAAAACTCTTTGCCAACAACCCTTACAAAGTCGAGCTAATCAAAGAAATAGGCAAGGATATCTCCGTTTATGAGCAAGGTGATTTTTTCGATTTATGCACTGGGCCTCATCTTCCGAACACGAGTTTTATCAAACACTTCAAATTGATCAGCCTCGCCGGAGCCTATTGGCGTGGCAATTCCAACAATAAGCAGCTGACGCGGATATACGGCACGTCTTTCTTTTCGAAAGAAAGTCTTGACCAGCATCTCACGATTTTGGAAGAGCGCAAGAAGCGCGACCACCGCAAGCTAGGAAAGGAACTAGGCTTATTCATGATCTCTGAATATGGCCCAGGTTTTCCCTTTTGGCTGCCGAATGGGATGATTCTCCGCAACGAACTCGAAAACTTCTGGTATCAAAAGCATGAAAAAGAAGGTTATGTTTTCATCAAGACCCCAATCATGCTTTCCAAAGAATTATGGATTACGAGTGGCCACTATGCCAACTATCATGAAAACATGTACTTCAGTCAAATCGACGAACGCGAATTCGCCATTAAACCAATGAACTGCCCAGGTGGTCTGCTCGTCTATAAAAACGAACTCCACTCCTATAAAGATCTTCCCCTTCGCGTAGGCGAACTCGGACTCGTCCACCGCCATGAAGCAAGCGGCGCCCTTTCTGGTTTGTTTCGGGTGCGCGCTTTTACTCAAGATGATGCTCACATCTACTGCCGAGAAGACCAACTAATCGATGAAATCGTCCGCATGTTAAGACTTTATGATGAAGTCTACGCCTTATTCGGTCTAAGTTATCACATCGAACTCAGCACCCGCCCAGAGCGAAAATATATCGGCACCATCGAGGTTTGGAATCGCTCCGAAAAAGCCTTGGCTGATGCCTGCAAAGCCATTGGCAGGGAGTACATCGTCAACGAAGGCGATGGAGCCTTTTACGGACCAAAACTGGACTTCAAAATTAAGGATTCGATGGGTCGCATCTGGCAGTGTGGAACAATCCAACTCGATATGAACCTGCCCCAGCTTTTCGATATCAGTTACATAGATTCGCGAGGCGAAAAAGTTCAGCCGATTATGCTCCACCGTGCTTTATTCGGAAGTCTCGAACGCTTTATCGGCATCTTAATCGAGCACTTTGGGGGGGCCTTCCCGACTTGGCTAGCCCCTCAGCAAGTTAACTTGATTCCTGTCAATAATGTCATGCATTCCGCCTATGCTGATGAGGTGGCCAGTGCTTTGCGCGACCTTGGAGTTCGCGCCAAAGTCGATAGTTCCGAGGAAAAAGTGGGCTTCAGGCTTCGCAACTCGCAAGTCCGCAAAATCCCCTATACTCTTGTTGTCGGAGACCAGGAAGTGCGCGATAAATCCGTGACTTATCGCCTCTATGGACAAGAAAAGCAAATGACTGTTTCTTTTGAGCAATTCAAACATCTAATCGCCGAGGAAATCAAAAGCAAAAGGCATTATTAATTATGCTTGACAGTCTACTTACCCGATGTTAAACTAACCGACGTAAGTTAAAACGTAGAAAGAAGATGCGCCTGCTTCTCACCAGATTAACATTGTTAATTGGTTCATGCTACAACTAAACGAAAGTTTATGACGACGGGCGCCACTTCGCGCCCGTTTTATTTATCTTAAAAGGAGTGATTGACCATAGCTAACTATCCCATGAACCCTGGGCAAAAACGCCCAGAAACCAACACCGACCTCGTCAATGAACGAATTCGCTTTCCTGAAGTGCTCGTCATCGGCCCCAATGGTGATCCATTAGGCAAGATGAGCTCGCGCTCAGCTAACGAACTCGCCAGCAGTTACGACCTTGATTTACTATGCGTGGCGCCAAACGCCAATCCGCCAGTGTGCAAAATACTCAACTACGGAAAATATCGTTACGAAGCGCAGAAAAAAGCTCGTGAAAGCCGGAAAAATCAAAAGGTGATCGAAATTAAAGAAGTTCAACTATCACCACAGATCGGCATTCATGATTTACAAGTCAAAGTGAAAGCGGCAATCGGCTTTTTCCAAGATGGAAATAAGGTTAAGGTCGGAGTTCGTTTCCGCGGCCGCCAACTCACTCATCCAGAAGTCGGTGAAGAAGTTCTTAATCGCTTCATCAAAGCGGTTGAAGAATACGCTATCGTCGAAAAAGAAGGCATTCTTGAAGGCAAGTGGCTCACCGCCATCCTCGCCTCTAAAATTAAGAAATAGGAGAATAACAACATGCCAAAAATGAAAAGCAAAAGGGCTTTGATGAAACGAATCAGAGTCACTGGCAGCGGCAAGATCAAAAGGCATTCCGCCTATGTATCGCACCTCGCGCCCAACAAAAGCACCAAGCAAAAACGCCATTTGAGAAAGGCCAAGCTTGTGTCCCATAGCGATATTAAACGCATCAAATTTCTCATCATCAAGTAGGAGGTGCCCTAAATGGCCAGAGTAAAAGGTGGCACCGTCACGCGTGCCAGACGCAAAAAAGTATTAAAGAGAGCAAAAGGTTACTTCGGTAGTAAACACTTACTTTTCAAAACCGCCAAAGAACAGGTTATGCATTCATTGATGTATGCCTATATCGACCGTCGGAAAATCAAAAGAGACTATCGCAAGTTGTGGATTAAGCGCATTAACGCCGCCTGCAGATTGTGCGATATCTCATACTCGAAATTCATCAATGGTCTCACCCTTGCTAAAGTCGAGATCAACCGTAAGATGCTCTCTGAGTTAGCGATCAATGATTTCGAAGCTTTCAAACAATTAGTCGAGTTGAGCAAGAAGACTTTATCAAAGTAAAGGCTAACAAAAAGGCTGCAAAATCGCAGTCTTTTTTTGTTGGAAAAATTGCGATATAATCAATGTTTATCACGCAAATTGCCGATATTTGCACTGATTATCAGCGATTCTGTGTTCTCGATTGCGTCGATAACCATCTTTTCAAAATCAAACTTCTGTTCCAGCCAAATTGTCGATTGATAATTAGGTTTCGTCTTCGAGTGCTGCGGCCGAAAAATGGTGCAGCAATCCTCATATGGACGAATGGATATCTCATACGTTTTTATCTTGCGCGCAAGTTTGATAATCTCATTTTTATCAAAGATGACGAGGGGGCGGATGACCGGCATGTTCGTCACTTCGTTGATGACGCGCATCGACTTCAAAGTTTGGCTTGAAACTTGACCGATTGATTCGCCGGTGGCAATCGCCTGACATTTTCTTTTTGCAGCAATTTTGGCGCTGATGCGAAACATCATCCGTCGCAAAACAGTGATTGAATAACTCTCGTCAACATGATCGTGAATCGCTTCTTGAATCGCGGTGAAAGGCACGATATGCAAGCGAATGTTTTCTTGGAAATTCGAGAGGGTTTTTAATAGATCGACTATTTTATCGATGACCCCACTACTCGTATATGGCGGAGAGGCAAAGTGAATGCATTCAACGGATATGCCGCGTTTCATTAAGAGGTAGGCGGCTACTGGCGAATCAATACCCCCCGAAATCATCATGAGGACTTTCCCGCCGATGCCCAGGGGATAACCGCCAGCACCTTTAAAGGTCTCGAAAAACAAGTATGTCCCTTCGCTCCGAACTTCAATGCCTAACTCAAAGTCAGGTTTTTTGACATCGACTTTGAGATTGGTGTTGATAAGGATTTCTTTGGCGACGAGGCGATTGATCTGGTCGCTGATAACAGGAAAGGTTTTATCTGAACGTTTAGCTTTCACTTTGAAGGTCTTCCCACCCTTTGCGATAACCATATCAAGGGCTGTTTTTTTAATCGTTTCAATATCTTTCTCAATCCTTTTAACAATCGTCAAAGAGTTGATGCCGCTGACTTCTTGCAGCATCTTAACCATTTCATAAGGATTGTTTTCACCGACCACAACGTAAATGTGGTCGTAGCGCGTTTCAATTTTAAAACCATCAAAATGTTCGACGAGCTTTTTACGGATGTTCGTCGCCAGCAGTTTGATGAAGTCCATCTTGTTGCGACCTTTGGTTGAAAGCTCGCCATAGCGAACCATGATGCGGTCGTAGATCATGAGCGAATCCTCGCGATCATGCTGTCGAAGGCTTGAATAAAAGTCGAAATCTCATCCTGACTTGTCTGGCTGTCGAAGCTGATGCGAAGCGGGTTAGATGAAGCGACATCGTCGCGACCGAGAGCTTTGAGCACGTGTGAGAACTGATTAGTTTTCGCGTGGCAAGCGCTGACAGATGAGATCATGATATCTTCATTAGATAAGGCTTCCACAACAACGCTCGCTTTTTTTTCGAGCAAAGAGAAATTGAAAATATAAGGCGATCCTTTCTCCGGACTATTGATGATAATGCCACTTTGCTTAGCGAAATGGCTGCGCAAAAAGGAGTTTAAGGCTGTAATCCGCGCAATCGATATTTTATACTCGCTCATCGCGCGCCGAATCGCTAAAGCGATGGTGTAGGCCATCGAGACGCTGACCGTTGAGCTTCTTAGCCCGTCTTCTTGATTCCCTCCGCTTAAAAGCGGCAAGAGCTCAATATTTTTCCGCAAGATCATAGCACCGCTGCCCTTGAGTCCA
>JBAZDT010000040.1:0-6515 GCA_041654325.1 Bacilli bacterium
CCCAAAGCCTAAAAAGAGGCCACACCTATTACTGGCATCGTCATCACGAAAATGGATGGAACATCCAAAGGCGGCATTATCCTCTCGATCCGCGATGAGTTGGCTGTGCCGGTGCGCTTTATCGGTCTTGGCGAGAAACTTGACGACTTAGAAGAATTTGACCTCGACCAATATTTATACGGACTATGTCTGGGAGCAGAGCGATGAAAGACAATTTAGCTGAAGCGAAACGTTTCTCCGAATTGCTCGATTTTTACGGGCGCTTTTTAACTCCTGCTCAACAGCAGATCATGAGTGACTACTATTTGTGCGATTTGTCGTTGAGCGAAATAAGCGAGAACCGCACCGTTTCGCGAAGTGCCGTTCTCGACAGCATAAAAACGGCATCGAAGAAGTTGCTATCTTACGAAGAGAAATTAGGTTTGGCTAAACTGTTTGAAGAAACGAAAAACAAAGCTTCGAAGACCCAACTTCAGATTATCGAAGAATTGGAAGGCAAGATCAAGAATGGCATTTGAATCCCTCAGCGATCGGTTTGCGCGCATTTTTAAAAAACTTCGCGGCCAGTCGCGTCTCAGCGAAAGCAATATGGAAGAGATGCTCAAGGAAATCCGCATTGCCCTTTTGGAAGCGGACGTCAATTTCAAAGTTGTCAAAAGTTTTTTAAACGAAGTCAAAACCAGAGCCTTAGGCGAAGAAGTATTGACAAAACTCAATCCTTCACAGACGATTGTCAAAATTGTTCACGATGAAATCGAAAAACTGTTGGGTTCTGAAGCCGACCAACTGCATTTAAATAGAAATAAGCCGACAATCATTATGTTGGTCGGTCTTCAAGGTTCAGGCAAGACGACGACCGCGGGCAAGTTGGCCCTTCACATGAAGAGCAAACTCAATAAAAAAGTTTTGCTCGCCGCCTGCGATACATATCGCCCAGCGGCCATCGACCAGCTAGAGCAAATCGCCGGCCAAATCGATGTCGATATCGTCAGCGAAAGAGAGCATCTCAATCCCGTCGAAATCGCCAAAAAAGCCCGATTGAAGGCCTATAATGATCATTATGATATTTTGATTATCGATACTGCAGGCCGCTTGCATATCGACGAACCTTTAATGATGGAACTAAAAGAAATCATTAAAGATGTCGAACCAGATGAAATATTATTGGCTTTCGACGCGATGAGCGGTCAAGATGTGGCTAATGTAGCAACAACTTTTAATTCTAGATTGACGTTAACGGGGGCCGTGATGACAAAGCTCGATGGCGATGCCCGCGGTGGGGCAGCTCTTTCTATCCGCCACTTAACTGGTGTTCCCATCAAATTCGCTGGCACAGGCGAAAAACTTGAAGATCTCGATGTTTTTCACGCTGACCGAATGGCCGATCGAATCCTTGGCATGGGTGATGTCGTCAGCTTGGTGGAAAAAGTCCAAGATGAACTCGATGAGCAAGACATGAGACGTTCAATGAATCGCATGATGTCGGGAAAATTCGACCTCAACGACATGATTCACCAGATGAAACAAGTTCAAAAACTTGGCTCATTAGGCGGTATTATGAGCATGATTCCCGGCCTGCCACGTCTCAGCGAAGAGCAAAAGGTGCAAGCCGAAAAGGAAATCGCAAACTTTGAAGCAATCTACAATTCGATGACCCCTGAAGAAAGACGCAACCCGGAAATTCTTCGCAATTCTCGTAAAGTGCGCATCGCCCAGGGCAGTGGCAAAACAAATGCCGACATTAATCGCATCATCAATAAATACGAAAAATCAAAAGAGATGATGCGCAAGATGGGACAGATGCAAAAAGGCAATAAAATACCACCTAGTGGACTAGGTGGTTTTGGCCTTTAGTTTTATTTCTTCTTAATGAACTTCGCGCCTTTATGCAAGGCTTCGCTTTCCCACTTTGGAGTTTCCTGTTGCTCATCCTCGTTCAGCAATTTGAAATCGGTTTTTGTGAGTTTGATGTTTCTAAATAAGTCGGGGCGGTGTTTTTTGGTTAGGAGGAGGGCTTGTTTCCTTCGCCATTTAGCGATGGCCGCATGGTTTCCCGAATAGAGGAGATCGGGAACTTTTTGACCTTCGAAATCGTAAGGCTCGGTGTATTGCGGATATTCGAGAAGTCCACTTTCAAACGATTCTTCGGCGAGCGATTCCTCGGCGATTGATCCTCTTTGTAGACGGACGATTGAATCAGTGATTGCCATCGCTGCAACTTCGCCACCCGTAAGGATGTAATCGCCGATGGAAATCAACTCATCAACATACTCGTTAACACGTTCGTCGATTCCTTCATAATGCCCGCAAATAATGAGTAAATCCTCATAATTCGCCAACCTTTTAGCTGTTTTTTGATTATATGTTTCTCCACGTGGGGACAAAAGTACAATATGGCTGTCAGCCTTTTTTGTCTTTGAAATCGCCTCGACAAGGGGCTGGCATTTCATGACCAAACCCGCTCCTCCTCCGACCGGTGGAGTGTCGACGCGGTGGTAGCGGTCTTTGGTGAAAAGGCGAATATTGATCGTTTCGATTTCTACGGTTTTCTTAGCGAGGGCACGCTTGATGATCGAGTTTTTCAAAAAACCGTCAAACATTTCCGGAAAGAGAGTTAAGATTGCAATTCTCATAGCATGCCTTCGATAATGTAAGCGACAATTGTTTTCGTCTCTATCTTAACATCCTTGATAAAGAATTTGACAAAAGGAATAAGGACGTCCTTGCCATCTTGTCTTTGGATTCGCAAGGTGCGGTGGGCGGGATATTCTTCTACTTGAATAACGATGCCAATAATCTGATTGGTGTTTTTATCGACGACTTGACAGCCGATGAGATCATCGTGATAAAAGAAGCCCTTGGGTAATACTTTGCTGTCTTTGGCGACTAATAAGAAAAAACCGACGATTTTCTCGGCTTGCTCAATCGTTTCGATACCGGCGAAGTGAAGATAATATTTATCATTGCTTTTCCTTGAGGCCACAATCATGCTTTCGCTTATTAGATTATTAAGTTCATCAAATAGATAGACAACTTGGTTTTTCTTGAATCTTTGGTTGGCAAAATCGCTGGTAGCGATGACTTTCACCTCGCCACGAAGACCGACAGTCGCGATGATTTTGCCAATTGATAATTTGTCCATGATAAAAATAAACGAGGATTAATCCTCGTTTTTGGCATCGAATGATTCGAATTTCAAATGGATGCGCTTATTTTCGGTTTTGCCGGCGACGGAGAGGACTTCGCGCAGGGCATTGGCAATCGAACCTTTGCGGCCGATCAAGCGAGCGGTGTCGTCATTTTCTGCCACGATGAGCAGGACGACTTCGCGTGGTGAATCACTTGGAAGTTCACGAATCATGATGATGTCTTTGTTTTCAACAAAGGAATCGATGAGAGCGTGAATGATCTTCTCGTAATCCATTATTTTTCTCCTTTGATGTTCTTTTTGCTTTCAGCGTGTTTGGCCATCAAGCCTTTTTTTGTGAAGAGGGCTCTGATAGTATCGGAGGGAACGGCGCCTTTTGCAAGCCACGATAAAGCGATTTCCTCATTAATGTTGGCGCTTTCTGATCCTTTTGACGGATCATAAAATCCGAGTTGTTCGATGTAGCGGCCATCGCGAGCGAAGCGCGAATCGGCGACAACGATGCGGAAGAATGGATCTTTATGGCGACCAACCCTTGTTAATCTGATTTTTACTGACATGTTATTCTCCTTTTTCCGACGTAATCTTATTATAAATAAAGAATGCTGTCAAGGAAAAATGCTTAACACCTCGCCACGATTATTTACTGCTTGTAAACCAAATTATTATTTGGTAATATATCAAAGCGCGTTAAGAGCGCGCTGCGGACGGTCCGCTGTCAGATTCTGGACATGAACGCCTTAAGAAACCACATGAAAAGGAGGAAGCAACTATGAATTCCAACATTGTCAACGAAGTGACTGCTTCACAATTAAAATCCGATCTCATTGATTTCCGTTCTGGCGATACCGTTAAGGTTTTTGTGCGGATTATCGAGAATAAGAAAGAACGTCTCCAAGGCTTTGAGGGTGTCGTCATGCAACGGCGCGGTTCGGGAGTAAGCGAAACGTTCACGGTCAGAAAAATCTCATCGGGTGTCGGCGTCGAAAGAACATTTGCTCTTCATTCACCGGCGATTGCCAAGATCGAGTTAATTAAAAAAGGCAAAGTGCGCAGAAACAAAATCAACTATCTCCGCAAATTGTCTGGCAAAGCCGCTCGCATCAAAGAAATCCTTTAATCAACAGAAGCAAAAAGCTCTCGAATATTCGGGGGCTTTTCTTATGAAAATTGTATTTAAAACCTTTTTGGTTTTATTGTATAATTGCGGCAGCGCGTATATACTTTTAAGGTAGGCAAAAAAATGGTTGATTCGTATTTGGAATTTAACGGCGACCCACGCCATGATAAAAAGGTTCGCGAAGAACTGGGCTTGCAGCAACGTCCTCTTCGAAAAGCGCTGAAAGTCCTTTTCATCATCTTATTCGTTTCCGCCCTCCTGGCCGGAAATACCATCATCTTTCATAATTTGTATTTCAAATCCTTTTTTGTCAACGGCCAATCAATGTATCCGACTCTCAATCTAAATGCGACTTATAAAAATGGCTCTTTAATCGGTCAATTTGAAGGTGGAAGCGATGACGGCAAAGTCGTCGAATATGGCATTATGGATACCCATTCAAGTGCCCTTAACGATATTCGGCGTTTTGACATTATTATCACGACTTATGATGAATTCGAGGATGATGACAAAATTAAACGCGTGGTCGCCCTTCCAGGTGAAACATTTTATTTTATCAGTTCCGATGACACGACGAACGGTGACTTATATCTTATTCCTAATGGCGAATCCGATGGCGTTTTGATACCGCAACCAATCGCTGATCAGTATAAAACCGGTGGTTCGTATTCAAGTTCCCTCACACCGAGTATCACCGCGCCGCTAACTCTTGCTGATGATGAATATTTCGTCCTCGGTGATAACCGGGCGCGAAGTGATGATTCGCGCGGTCATGGAGCGATTAAATTCGCTTGGATTAAAGGCCGTGCGATTGCCATCGAAGGGGTTTGCACATTATCTTGCCCGCCTGATCAAAGCGGCTGTCGGGCGACGAATATTCGCCTGCATTGGCCACGATTGCTAAGAGGCTCCTAGTATGGAGAACATCCACTGGTTTCCCGGCCACATGAAGCGGGCCTTGCGCGAAATAGGCGAAAAAGCCAAACTAGTCGACCTGGTTGTTGAACTTCGCGATGCGCGAGCCGTGCTCAGCTCTGCTAATGATGATTTAAATACGATAATTCAACACCGCCAGAGGCTAATCGTTTTAACTAAATGCGATTTAGCCAATGAACAGGAAACGCGCAGGTGGATTAAGCATTTTGTCAACCAAGGACATCACGCCGTCGCCGTCAATCTTCTTAACGCCAAACATTTATCCCTTCTTGTCGATGCCATCGCCGAGTGCGATAGCGATAAGCGGGCCAAAGAGCTAGCCAAAGGCATGAAACCTCAGCCGTTGAGAATAATGGTCATCGGTGTCCCCAACGTCGGCAAATCAACCCTAATAAATAAACTCGCCAAAAAGAAAATGGCTCAGGTGGAAAATCGTCCGGGCAAGACAAAAGCCCAACAATGGATTAAAGTCGCGGGCAAATTCGAATTGCTCGACACCCCGGGGATTATGCCGATGAAATTTGCAAATCCCGAACTTGCCATCAATTTGGCATTGCTCGGAATAGTCAAAGAAGATATATTGCCGAAAGAAGAATTGGCAATTCGCGCTATTTCCTTGTTAGCGAAAATTAAGCCGCAGGCCTTCAAAGATAATTACGGTCTCGAGGTAGATATTAAATCATTAACCCCTCATCAGATTTTAGTTGAAATCGCCCAGCGTTCGGGGGCTTTATGCGGTGGTGATCCGGATGTCAATCGAGCCGTGATGATGGTGCTTAGCGATTTTCGCGATGGCAAGCTGATTCACCTCAGTTTGGAAACGATTTAATAATGGCCTTAACCTACGAAGACGAATATTATTCATCGTGTATCAAAAATATCGTCGGTGTCGATGAAGCAGGACGCGGTCCGCTTGCTGGGCCGGTGGTCGCGTGCGCTATCGTGCTCCCGCGCGCGTATTTAAATAATGAGGTTAACGATTCTAAGCAACTATCAGATAAGAAAAGGCGCTGGCTCTATCAGGATATTATGGAACATTGCCTCGATTATGGAATTGGCATCGTAAGCCCAGAGACAATTGACGAAATCAATATTTACCAAGCTTCGAAATTAGCGATGAAAATGGCAATCGGTAACCTAAACATCGAATTCGATTGCATCATGACTGACGCGATGCCTCTTGATGGATATGCCGTTCCCGTTTATGACATCATCAAAGGTGATGCAAAAGTCCGAGCAATTGCCGCTGCCTCGATTATCGCCAAGGTCACTCGTGACGATATTATGCTACAGCTTGATGAGCGCTACCCC
>JBAZDT010000041.1:0-6500 GCA_041654325.1 Bacilli bacterium
AGGTTATGCAATTCCTGAAAGTGACCGCACCTCAAAAGGTACCCCGATTCAAAATGTTTTAAACCTTGATCAAGGGGAGAAAATAATGTCTATCATCTCACTAGATGATTATCACGAAGAACATTATTTGTTCTTCATAACCGTAAATGGCATCGTTAAGCGAACCAAACTTTCCGAATTTGCCTCGATTCGCCAAAACGGTAAAATTGCGATTAGTTTAAGGGAAGGTGACGCTCTCCTCGACGTCAAACACACCGATGGCGAAACCCTCGTTGGCCTTGCCTCAAGCAACGGCAAAATGGTTAAATTTCTTGAGAGTGATGTCCGTGCCATGGGCCGCACTGCGGCCGGTGTCAAAGGCATGAGTACTGGCGGAGCGCCTGTCGTAAGCGCGACGACTTCTCTTGAAGGCGAGATGATCCTCGCGATAACCCAACGCGGTTATGGAAAGATGTCACCATCTGAAAGTTATCGTTTGACGAAGCGCGGCGCTAAAGGCGTTTTGACAATTAACACGACCGAGAAAAACGGAAAACTCGTGGCTTTAAGAGCTGTTCAAGGCAATGAGGATTTGATGATAATCACTGCTGGCGGAATCATTATCCGCATTCCGCTTGAACAAGTAAAAATTGCCGGACGCAACACTCAGGGCGTTCGTGTCATCAAACTCGATGGCCGCCAAAAAGTTGCATCTATCGCCATTGTTCCTCATGATGAAATCGGCGAGGAAGTTGAAGGAACAGAAGAAACAGAAAACACTGCAAATGGAGAGGAAATCACTGCAGATATCGAATAATTATGAAAGTTTTTATCTACTTTCAACCACGCTATCTTAAAGATGTTTATGAAGGAATGCGCCTTCGCAAAAACCTTAAGGGCGCTTGCGAACTAACTGATATCGAGATAGCAAAAAACAGCATCGATTATTACGATGTCGCTCATTTTATCTCAGCCGCCGATGAGATGAAGATCAATGATTCGATCGAACTTGGAAAACCCGTTGTTTTCTCAGCGTTGATGTGCGAATCCGATCCGTCGGCGAAAATAACGGAAACGAGTCGCGATGGCCAAACCCATTTGAGTTCGAAAGCCATGCGGATTCTTAATAGAGTCAATCTCGTCCTCGTCCCCAATAAACAAAGCGAACTTTTTCTGAAAGATCAAGGTGTCGTATCCCCTATTAAGATTTTGTCACCAGGAGTCAATATTTCGCGTTTTGCAAAAAATGATCAAATTGAGGCTGATTTGTTTTATCGCTATTTCCGCTTGAATAAAGACGCAAAGACGATTGTCTCCTTCGGCCAATACGACAGCAAGGACGAGATTCACAACGTAATTGAGATTGCCAAGTTGTGCCCAGATTACAAATTTCTCTATTTCGGTCAAGCGAAGAGAATGTTATTTCTACCTGCTAAAATCCGCAAACTGTTGCGCCGTTCCCCGAAGAATTTACGCTTTTGTCCCATTGTTCCAGAAGATGTCTATCGCTCGGTGATGATGAACGCCGATGTGTTTTTGGTCGTTAACCGTCGGAAATTCAACGCAATCACGATGTTGGACGCTATTGCCGCCAAATGTCAAATTATCGGCTTTGGACCGCTCGAATACGACACAAAAGTTGTTGATAAAGGCTATGCCTATCTTGCCCCGACATTACCCGAACTCGCTGGCGCGATAAAAGATTATCTTAGCGGAAAGAAACCTTCTTTGGCCAATAAGGCCTATAATATTGCCAAGGCCGAAAGCTTGACCGAAATCGGCAGTGAGTTAAAAAAGATATATTCAAACCTTATTTCGAATAAGTGATATGGGAGGAGACCAACATGCTTGATATTAAACTGATCACAGAAAATCCACGCAAGATTCAGGAAGCGCTTTTAAAAAAGAATTACGAAGTCGATTTTTCCCCTCTTTTGACCATGGTCGAAGAAAGAAAGCGCCTTCTTCTAAAAGTCGAAGGGTCGAAAGCCGAACAAAATCGCTTATCAGCGTCGGTCGCCAAAATTAAAAAAGAAGGTGGCGATGTCGCCTCCATATTCGTTCGCGTAAAAGAGTTGTCCAGCGAGAACGCTAACGATGAAACGCGATTGAAAAGTCTCGAGAGCGATATTTTTGATTTTGTCGCTGCTCTCCCCAACATTCCTGACGACGATCTTCTTCCAGGCGGAAAAGAGAACAACAAAGTAGTCTATGAATTTGGCAAAATGCCGACTTTTGATTTTAAAATCAAAGATCATGTGGAACTTTGCGAATCGCTTGGATTGGTCGATTATGAGCGGGCTGCCAAAATCAGCGGGCACGGCACTTGGATTTACACAGGGGCCGGAGCGGTGCTTGAGTGGGGACTGATAAACTATTTTATCGCCAATCACTTGCGCGATGGCTACGAATTTATTCTTCCGCCGCACATTTTGAATTATGAATCTGGTTTTGTTGCCGGTCAGTTCCCGAAATTCAATGATGGCGTCTTTTCTCTTGAAGGAGTTTTGCCAAAGAAATTCATGTTGCCAACGGCGGAGACAGCATTAGTCAATTTGCATCGCAATGAAATCCTTGATGAAGACACCTTGCCGCGCAAGTATTTCGCTTACACCCCTTGCTACCGCTCAGAAGCTGGTTCTTACCGCACCGAAGAAAGAGGCATGATCCGCGGCTATCAATTTAATAAAGTCGAAATCGTCCAATACACAACCGAGGAAGGCTCTGATCGCGCCTTTGAGGAAATGGTCAATAAAGCAAAAAGCCTTGTTGAGCAACTCGGACTTCATTTTCATGTAAGTAAATTAGCGGCTGGCGATTGTTCCCATGCCATGGCGCGCACTTACGATATCGAAGTATACATTCCAAGTATGAACACGTACAAAGAAGTTTCGAGCGCTTCTAACGCTCGCGATTACCAAGCCCGCCGCGGCATGATTCGCTATCGCGATAAACAAAGCGGAAAGACTAAATATTGCCATACTTTGAACGCTTCCGGTCTTGCGACCTCGCGTTTGGTACCGGCGATTCTCGAACAATTCCAGCAGGCTGATGGAAGTGTCATAATTCCCGAAGTCTTAAGGCCTTTTGTGGGCGGTCTAGAAAAACTGAATCCTAAAAAGTAATTTTTTGTCGAATAATTGTTATAATATTAATGCCATCGCGATGCATTACAATGAACCAGGTCAGGGTGGAAACGCAGCAGCCTTAAATTGCTGGTGCATGTGCGGTGGTTTCTTTTATGATAAAAACTGATGACTATTTTATGAATATCGCACTTAAAGAAGCTAAGAAAGCCCTTCTTTTAGACGAGGTACCAGTTGGAGCAGTTATCGTTTATAACGATAATATTATCGCTCGCGGCCATAATCGACGGGAAAAAGACCATGATCCGACATCGCATGCAGAGATAATCGCGATTCGCAAAGCATGCCGTAAGCTGGGCGTTTGGCGACTTGATGAATGCCGCATCTACGTGACGATTGAACCTTGCTCGATGTGTGCCGGGACGCTCTTGTGGACTAGAATTAAGGAAATCATATATGGCGCCAAAGACTTAAAAGGTGGTGCCCTTGGAAGTTCTTATCATCTATTCGAGCAGAAAAACCTTAATCACAAGCCGATTATTCGCAGTGGGGTTCTCGAAAAAGAGTGCGGTCAAATCGTCAGCGAATTTTTCAAACAAAAACGGCAATAATGATTTCGTTTTTATTAAGAAATATACATTTTATAAGCAATATGACTTATACTTGTTATTAGAAAAAGTAAAACTTTTACATTCATGCATATGAAAAACACAAAAACCATCTTTACTCTCACCCTCTCAATCTTTTTGTTGTTTGGATGTAGCGGACCGCAGGAGTCAGAATCGATTAGCAGCAGCGAAGAACACACTTTTTGTGGCGACGACTCCCGATATTTTTCGTTCACTTTTAACACTGCTCTTGCCGATGCCATAACCGCATTGCCTGCAGGCGTCCAAAGCGATGAAAATCGCGATGAAATCCTATCGATTTTAGGCAGCAACGACGGATATGCTAATACGGCGAATTTAACTCTTTCCACCATCGTCGACTTTGGGACGGTCGGTACTTTAGATCACGCGCTGGATTTTACCGGTCAATATAGCAAAGACGTGACGCGTTATTCCCAAGAAAAAATTCTAGATGGCGATTTTTCCATGTACGAACATTTTTATGACGAAGACGCGGCGGCGGAGGTGACGGTTGATCAAAACGCCGCTTATCAGGTGTTTCGCAACGGCTATTGTCCATCAGTTTCTCGTTACTACGAAATATATGATTTCACCGACAACAATTACGATTTAGCTATTGAAGAAGTCTATGACACTGAACATTACATTCAAAAACTGAATTTGGTAAATGGCCAGGCTCTCGCTTTGGATTTGAACAATTACTTTGATGATTTTGTCGTTAAAGGATCATATTCATCCCTTACTTTCACCGCGAATAAATATCTCAGCGACGAAGATGGCGTTATCAATGTTAACGCTTCATTAAATACGCACAACGCCTTAGCGCTTGATGTCTCAGTTTCTTATCTCGTCGATCCTCCGGCGACAAACGAAGAAGCCAGTCACTCGGTCATCATTGTCGATGGAATGATAAAAGCGATTCGCGACTTTCGCGGTGAATACGAAGTAAGCGGCGAAACAAAAATTTACCATGAAAGCGAAGAGAAAACCATTTCTTATAGTGTCGAGACAGTAGGCGGTTTTGCCGGCACGACGCTCGACCCAACCACTTTTACCTTCTCAACGACGACTCCAATTTTATAGTCATCTAGCAAAATGGATATTAAACTTGGAAAATTCCAAGTTTTTTATTAACGAACGCGTCTCTGTGTGCGATAATCAAACATAGTTGTTCTTGAGACGCTATCGGCATTTCTTGACAATCAATTTTTAAAAACACTTATGAAAAAACCATCAGTTATAAATGATTTAATCGAAAAAGCCTTGCCCGTCTCTAACGATATTAGAAACGGTCTTTCGAGCGAAGAAGTTCGGCAGCGCATCAAAGAAGGTCTAGTTAACAAAACCAAACGGCACGTCACCAAAACGTACGCTGAAATCATTTTTTCCAATTTAATTAGCTTTTTTAACATTCTTCTTGTCATAATCGCAATTTTCATGATTATCGCTGAGCAATATAGCGGTCTTTTCTTTCTCTTCATTTTGTTTGCCAACATTCTAATCGGCCTTTTTCAAGATATCCGCGCGAGAATGCTTGTCGATAAATTGAGTTTAATAACGAATCCAAAAGCGACAGTGGTGCGTAATGGAGTTACCGAGGAAATTGATATTAGGGAGCTAGTTCTAAGCGATATTCTCATTTTGAAAACAGGCGACCAAATCAGCATCGACGCCATCGTTGCCGACGGGCAAATAGCTGTTAACGAGTCTTTGCTGACTGGCGAAGCGATTCCGTTTGAAAAAAACAACGGCGATATAGTTCTTTCCGGATCTTTCGTGACCAGCGGTTCGGCTCGAGTTCGCGCCACAAGCGTCGGCCAAGCCAATTATGCGGAGCAACTGCAAAATCAGGCCAAGTTATTCAAACGTCCGAAGTCCGATATTCTTAAATCGATGCGTCTTCTTTTTCGTTATATTGGCGCTGTCATCATAATTTTTTCCGTTGCTTACGTATTAGTCTTCTCTCTTAGGGGTGGCTTTGCGGATACGCAAGGATTTAAAAACAGCGTTGGCGCTATTGCGGGATCGTTGGTCGCGATGATTCCTTCAGGGATGTACCTTTTAACATCAATGACGCTCGCCGTTGGCGTTATTCGGCTTGCTTCACGGCGCATGCTAGTTCAAGAATTATACTCGATTGAAAATCTTGCGCGAGTAGATGTTCTGTGCCTTGACAAAACAGGGACCTTAACCGATGGCAAGATGAACGTTAAAGAAATAATTCCCATCGATGGTGAAGATAAGAATACTATTTTCAAATACATCGCCACTCTTTATCAAAATAGCGATTGCAACAACCAAACCGCCTTGGCTCTTCTTGACGAAGTTGGAGAACAGACCACTTTTGAAAAGTTGAAATTCATCCCCTTTTCAAGCGACCGCAAATACTCTGCCGCGACCATTAAAGAGCAGGGAACAATCATCATCGGAGCCCAAGAAATCATTCATTCCCAACATACGAAAAAAACCGCTAAACTAATAGAAAAAGCTGCAAAAGATGGTTATCGCGTGCTGATAATTTCGAAGAGTTCAGAAGAAATAGATGGCGAACTGCCTCACGATCTTAAGACTATCGCTATTGCAATCTTGCAAGATCATTTGCGCGACGACGCCAAAGAGAATATTGCTTGGTTTCAAAACAATGAAGTCGCAATAAAGATTATCAGCGGAGACAACATAAACACGGTTTCTGAAATCGCCAGACAGGTCGGTGTTGAAGGTTTTGAAAAAGCGATTTCCCTTGAAGGCATCGATGCGAAAGATGTGGCTAAATACGCATTGAAATATAACGTGTTTGGACGTGTGG
>JBAZDT010000042.1:0-6420 GCA_041654325.1 Bacilli bacterium
GCTTTGGGATTAGCGATAAAATCACTTACTTTTGTTTTGTCCCGCTAAATGCCTTCAGCGCCGCTTTGACGACGACAACCGCCCAAAATCTCGGCGCCAATCAACTAGATCGCGCAAAGAAATATGCAAGGGCCGGTTTGCTGATGCAAGCCGTGTTGGTTGTCATCATCGTCGCCATCTGCGAAATATTTGCGCCCCAAATCGCTTCCCTTTTCATCGCTGACCCAGTTGTTATCGCCTATGCTTCCGCCTTTATTCGCATCATCGCTCTCGACGCCTTGATCTGCATCTTCATCTATGTGTTAAATGCTCTTTTCATGGGCTCTGGCCACACCACTTTTTCGATGATGCAAAATGTTCTATCAACCATCCTCATCCGCCTTCCCATCGCCACCATTTTTGCCTTTGTAGTTAAAACGGATGTCACTTTAATTGCTTTTGCTTACCCGATTTCCAGCGTTTTTTCCTTAATTGCTTGCTTAATCTATTTCAAATTGGGACGTTGGAAAAAAATCCGCGGCTCGAAAGACGCGATTCCCACGCCGTCGCCGATAATGTGATCTTATTTGTATAGAGCGCGCAGACTTTTGGCTTGCGATTTTATATCTTCGCTAATGCGAAATGAATCGCAAATTTTTTGAATGGCTTTGCCGATGATATTGTACCCGAGATTTTTTTGAGCGATGAAATCCAAAACGATTTCCGGTGCATAAATGCATAGATCAGCGATGAGCCAGGCTTCGGCCATCTGGACGTGGTGTTCGTCATCGTCATGCATTAACTTTAAGATGGCACGTGTGTTTTTTGGATCTTTTTGCAGTCCGTTTAAAAAGATGACGTAACCCCACCGCCGCACGTAAAGAAGTGGTGATTCGACGTATTCTTTTGCCTTCGCGTAAACATAATCGAAAGAAGGAACTTTTTTCAGCAGTTGCAAAAGGATATCGGTGTGCCACCAATCGCTAAAATACTGCCAGTGCTGTTCGATAAAGGATAGTTGCGATTCAAAGGTTTCGCTTCTTTTCAAGCTGACGACAAAATAGATGCGATGAAGGGCTCCGCTTTCTTTGATGTGAGAAAGAAGCGGGCCGACATCAACATCGCGCTTATATAAATCATTTGCGATCAGATCGATGTCTTTGGTCTTAAGATTTTTAATCTTTGCGATTTTTTGAGTTATTTCTTCGTAAAGCATCGCTTGAATCCCCCAACAATGATTTAATCCTGAGACGACTATTCACATTCTACTATTTTGTTATAGCCTTTTGAATTAGTTCTTTTGCTTGTTTCACGTCGAGAGCCCGACCGCTGGCGACGACTTTGCCGTCGATGACAAGCCCAGGAGTCATCATCACGCCAAGATTGAGAATTTCCTCGAAATTAGTGATGTGTTCAACTTCGATTTTGAGATTCAGTTCCTTAACCGCCGCAACAACGGCTTCATAGTTGGCTTGCGATCTTTTGCAGCAGCCACCTAACGCTTGAATTTTCATATTTGTTCTCCTTGTTTAAAAACCGATTAGCAGTTGAAGTAGATTAAAGCCATATCCAATAAGAATAATGCCGACGACGACGATTAAAATGAAAACGAGTAAGAGTTTCCATTTGACGACTTTTTTGAGCATGATCAGGCTTGGAAGAGACAAAGCCGTCACACTCATCATAAACGATAGAACGGTTCCGATGCCAACCCCTTTTGCGACTAAAGCTTCGGCGATGGGAATAGTCCCGAAGATGTCTGCGTAAAACGGGACGCCGATCAACGTCGCAATAACGACCGAGAAGGGATTATCGGGCCCCAAAACGAACAGAATCCAACTTTCCGGAATCACGTTATGAATAACTGAGCCGACCGCGATGCCGATGAGAATGTAAGGAATGACTTTCTTAAATGTCGTCCATACCTGATCAAAGGCATAACGAGCGCGTTCTTTTTTGGTCAAGTTCGGCGACTCGATGTCGATGCTACCACTGCTCCGCAAGACGAAATCTTGGACTTGATTGCCAATGCCGGTCTTCTCGATAATCGTCCCGCCGATAACCGCCAAAACAAGACCGACGAAAACGTAGGCGATCGCAATCGGAAAGCCGAAGATGGACGCGAGCAGAATAAAAGAGCCTAAATCAACTAATGGGCTTGATATCAAAAAGGAAAAAGTAACGCCGCTTGATAAGCCCGCTCGCGTAAAACCAATAAAAATTGGGATCGATGAGCAAGAGCAAAACGGAGTGACAGTTCCGAGCAAAGCGCCGATAATATTAGCTTTGATTCCTTTATATTTACTGAGGATTTGCTTAGTTTTTTCGGGAGGAAAGTACGACTGCACATATGAAACCGCGAAAATCAGTAGACATAGAAGAACGACAATTTTAATTAAATCGTAGATAAAAAACTGAACTGATGATTGAACAATCTGCTGCCACGATCCAGCCTCGAAGGTTCCTGAAATACTATGTATCAAAAGCCACAGCAAATCGCTCAGCCATTTCATTCCCAGAATTTGGTCGCTGGCGAATTGCCAGGGCACAAAAGCCGCCTCCCAGCTTATCAAGAAGCCAACTAAAAGAGTCGCTACCGCTATCCCAAAAATGATAAACGAAATAACCGATATCGTGATTACTCTTTTTATCTTTTTTGGTTTATCGACATTGTTGATGTTCTGATCCATTTGGTAATCCTTTGCATCGATAATCGCTACTTGCATGAACAAGGTTTGGAATCATCCGCTCGGCAAATGTCTTGGATAAATTTCGCGACTTCGCATATTTGATCTTTCACCAGACTGTAGTTGCACCACTTGCCATTTTTTTCGCTCGTCACGAGATTTGCTTTCACCAATACTTTCATATGATGTGAAAGCGTTCCTTGGCTGATATGCAAATCCTCTAATATTTTGCACGCACACATCGCGCCTTTAGCGGCCAACAGCCGTAAAATAGTGAGCCTGGTCGGCTCGCTGATCACTTTCATTTTATCGAGAAAATTCTTGTTGTTCATAAGACCTCACATTGATGGGCATCAATATTTAAACACTTCGAAAACGCTTTGTCAATTTTCTCATTATTTTAATTATCGATATTGACCAAATAGCAAATCGATGATATATATGCGTTGTATTATTTTTTTCAATTAAAAACGAACGCGCTTTGACGCATTCGCTTAATTTTCGTGGCGGAGTAAGAGGGAGTCGAACCCTCGCACCAGTTGCCCGATCTACTTCCTTAGCAGGGAAGCCCCTTCACCACTTGGGTATTACTCCACGAACGCCATTAAATATAGCATAATGGCGCTTGAAACTACAACCAAATTAATAGGCTTTGGCGAAGTAGACGACCCGCTCGGCTTTCTTGCCGCAGACTGGACATTTATCATCAAAAGGAATTTGATCGTCAAGGGGCATGCAACGCGCGGTCGCGGTCGTCAATTCCTTAATTTTATCCTCGCACTCGCGACAGCCGCACCACATCATCTTGGCATATCCACCCTTGTCGACAACACTTTTAAGTTCTGCGACGGACTTGACGGCGAGGATGTGACTATCTAAAAACACTCGTGCCTTATCAAGCATCACGTTATGAACTTCTTTAAGAAGCCGTTGTACTTCCTTTTCAATATCGCTATCTTTCACCACTTCTTTATGCCCATCTATTCTTCGCGCGATGACGACGTTTCCGCTTTCTAAATCGCGCGGGCCAATCTCCAAGCGTAGGGGCACGCCTTTCATCTCGTATTCGGCGTATTTCCAACCTGGGGAACGGTCGCTCGCATCGAGGCTGACACGATATCCTTCTTTTTCCAAGCGGTTTTTGATTTCTTCGGCTTTCGCAAGAATTCCTTCGCGATTTTGCTGAATGGGGATGATGACGATTTGGATTGGGGCGACTAGAGGTGGCAAGACAAGGCCGTTATCATCGCCATGGACCATGATGATCGAACCGATGAGGCGCGTTGAGACACCCCAACTCGCTTGATGAGGAGTCCTTAGAATATTATCTTTATCTTGGAATTTAATGCCAAAGGCTTCCGCAAAGCCGGTTCCAAAATAATGCGTGGTCCCGCTTTGCAGGGCCTTGCCATCATGCATTAAGGCTTCGATCGAATATGTTTCAAGGGCACCGGCGAATTTTTCTTTGTCGGTCTTTAATCCTTTGACAAAGGGAATTGCCAAAACGTCGTTGCCGAGGTCACCGTAGATTTTCAAAATTTCCAAAGCGTTGCCGCGCGCTTCGCCTTCCGTCGCAAAAATGGTGTGTCCTTCTTGCCACAAAAATTCGCTGCCGCGCAAAAAGGGCCGCGTCGTCTTTTCCCAGCGCACGACGCTGCACCATTGGTTGTACATCTTCGGCAAATCACGGTGCGAGGAGACGATTTTAGCATAGTGTTCGCAGAAAAGAACTTCGCTCGTGGGGCGGATAATCAGCGGATCGTCAATCTTGGCCTTTCCGCCGATGGTGGCGATTAAAGTTTCAGGGGCAAAGCCTTCCACGTGCTCCTTTTCCTTATTGAATAATGACTCAGGGATGACCAAAGGCATGTAGACATTGCTGACGCCAATGCCCTTGAAACGTCCGTCGAGATATTTTTGAATTTGCTCCCATATGGCATAGCCATAGGGACGGTAGATAATAAAGCCTTTGACCGATGAATAATCCATCAGTTCAGCCTTGCGGCACACATCGGTGTACCACTTGGCAAAGTCGGTGTCGCGACTTGTGATCGCATCATTTTTGTTTATGTTCATCTTTCGTTTCTCCTTAAGAGTTCATCGCTTTGATCTTGTTGAGGTTTTTCTGCGAAATCGGCAGAATCATCTCGTCGTTTGGTGAGATAGTCTCACTTGATAGATAATGGATGCCAGACTTGACTACTAACTCAATCGCATTCCAGTTTTGTAATTCGCTGGCGATAATAGGTCGATTGTACTTCAGGAGTTTTTCGACGAGTGAGCGCATTTTCATGCGCATGCGATTATTCGTGTTAATGTCTTGGGTGACGCCACTTCCGAGAATGAAAAAGTCGAACATTTCGTAAACGGTCGAGTTCAACAGCAAATCTTTATCGACTAGCTTGAGAGCAATTTCATAACCTTTGACCTTATACGCACGCAATTCGTTAATCATGATTTCGTCGTCATCGGTTTGATCGTTTAGATCTTTTTCGTTAAAAACGAGAACAACATGCGTCTCCTTGATGCGGTTAATGTGCCCGAATGTTTTTAGAATATATGGCTTTTCCTGCGGCAAAACATCGAAAAAGAGGCGGAGGTAATCGCTGCTTTTTTCGTTGATGAATCGCGAGATGACATTGCGGGCGATCGTCGCGAACAACTCTTTATCGTCTTCGGTTCTCGTCGCGTATTCTTTGAGTTCATCGATAGAATCGAAAAAGGTATCAAACGGCACGACAAAAGATTGATAGCCCAGGATTCTCATCTTCTCGGAATCGAAAACCGGGCGAAACATGAATTTGAGTTTTTTGTTGCGGATGATATTTTCGACTTCCGTGCGATTCGATTGGTCGAGGGAGTCATCGCCACGCATACCTTGCTCATACCAAGTAATCAGCTCGTTATCCTCTTGACCATATCCAGCGACAATCAAAGATTGCCGAAGCAGTTTTTCAGCCTCGTTTGGAAAAAATTTGTGTTCGACGATGCCGACTGAAATGCCAACTTGGTCGATTAAGCTATTCAAGCTTAGAAAGCGATTGATATCGTTGATTATCGAGTGCACAAAAAGCATGATGCTCGAGTGCGAAGTCAAACGCGTGTCGAAGATGACGATTTCGTGTTTCGATGGCTCGATGAAATAGCGATTTTGGGTGATGTGAGGCGAGATCAACTCTTTGATTTGCGTAAAAATGAGCCGATCAAAAGAAGCGGTTTTGCTTTGCGCCTGCGTTCTTTTGTAAAAGAAATTATATGCGATAGTGACTCCCCGGAATGGCGAATTATCAATTAAGATGCGCGCTATTTCTTCCATCGTTGTCGCCGCGGCAGACTTGCCATCGCTCGAATTTGTCGGCAGGTATCGGAGCAAATAGCTCTCTAAGTGTATAATTTGCTTTTCCTTATCGACTTCTTGCACTTGCAGCATCGAAAAGTAAGCCTTCTTGTTTTTGCTCGTTATCACATCGATTTCAAAATAGTCCGGCGTCGTCTTGGACGCGTCCAACAAAGATGCGACCCATTCAATCAGCTTTTCGCGTTCGAAATTCGGAAACTGATTATAAAAATCAGTCACCGAAACAAGGCGTTGCTCGCGAATGTTGGAGCGATTGAAAAAACGAACGACATTATTTTTAATGTCGAGAATATAAACGCGGATGCTGTTGGATTGCTCTTTGATCTCGCGGCGATACTTTGTGTCGCCATAATGGCTGACGATAAAAGAGACAAGCACAGCCAAAAAGGTGACCAT
>JBAZDT010000043.1:0-6319 GCA_041654325.1 Bacilli bacterium
CGTGATGTGCTCTTATAATCGTATTAACGGTGTGTATTCGAGCGAGAATAACTGGCTCTTGAACGATGTGCTCCGCAAGCAGTGGGGTTACAAGGGTTTGGTGATGACCGACTGGGGGGCAATCAACGATGATTTCCGTTCCCGACAGAGCGGTCTTGATCTAGAGATGCCCGGTATTGGCAAAAGGTATAAAAACCTGCTTAAGGGAATCAAAAAAGGCTTGCTCTTCGAAAGCGATATCGATGGCTGCGCCAAGAACATCATCGACTTAAATCTGAAACTCAATAATCTGGAATATGGGGCTGTTTGCGACTACGATGAACATTTTAATCTTGCGCGAAAAATCGCTGCAGAAAGCAGTGTTTTGCTCAAAAATAGCTCTGTTTTGCCGTTAAAATCATTAGTGGATGTCGCAATTATCGGTGCCTTCGCGGAGAGCCCTCGCTATCAAGGAACCGGCAGCTCAAAAGTCAATCCGTATCGCCTAAGTTCATTCCTTGATGCTCTACAAAGTGAAGGTATCACCTATCGCTATTCTCCAGGGTATAAATCAAATGGCGTCGAGGTTGATGAGAAGTTGGAAAATGAGGCAATTGAACTAACCAAAGATAAGGCTGTTATCGTCGTCTTTGCCGGCTTGCCGGATGCTTACGAAAGCGAAGGTTTCGATCGCGAGGCGATGCGGATGCCTAAAGCTCATCTCTCACTGATTAATCGACTTTGCCAACTAAATAAAAAAGTAATTGTCGTCTTGGAGTGTGGCGCCCCTGTCGAGATTCCATTTCACGACCAGGTCGATGCCATTTTGTTGACCTATTTAGCAGGGGAGGCCGTTGGGCCAGCAACGCTTGATGTTCTCCTCGGGCGGGTGAATCCCTCAGGACACTTGCCAGAAACTTGGCCTCTGAACTACGAAGACTGCCCAAGCGCAAAGTATTTTCCAGGCGATGGCACAAACGCGCTTTATAAAGAGAGCATCTATGTCGGGTATCGCTATTATGCGACGGCCGGCAAAGAAGTTCGCTACCCATTTGGTTTTGGTTTATCGTATACGAAGTTCGCATACGCCAATATGGAAGTCAAATATCAATTTGTTGATGATCACATTTGCTACGCCGTTTCATTTGATCTAACTAATGATGGTTCAATCGAAGGCAAAGAAGCCCCGCAACTATACGTCGAAAGCAAAGCAAAGGGCGTTTATAAACCTTTGCACGAACTGAAAGGCTTTGCGAAAGTAAACCTTAAGCCACATGAAACAAAGCGCATCACGATTAATCTAAATCAAAACGACTTAAAAATCTTTGATTTGACAACCCATGATTTTGTCTTGGAAAAAGGCGATTATGTCTTTAAAATCGGAGCCTCAGCAAATGACATTAAGTTAACAAAAACCATCGCTGTTGAAGGTCAAGTGACAACTTCTTTGGTAAATGATGAATTAATGGCTTATTATCACCCAGCTTATCCCTTTGAAACCAGCGACGATCTATTTGAGAAAATCTTGCAGGACAAGATTCCTTACGTCCTCAATCGGAGCAAGCGACCATTTAATAAGAACTCGACCTTGAAAGACCTTAAAAAAACGTTGATCGGCAAAATATTGATTTACGTGGTCAATGTTATCGCCCGCAAGATGAAAGGCGAAGCAAACGAAACGAATCGGAAGATGTTCGTCGAAAGCGCGATGACCATGCCTCTTCGCGGCTACACGATGTCAGGCCTTCTTACCAATAATTCTGTCGATGGCCTCATCCACATGGCTAATCGGAAGTTTTTACGCGGTCTATGGTGTATGATATTTAAAAGGTAGATAAGATGCCAGAACTAACAAAAATCATCATTATCGTCGGAATTGTTCTTTTTGTCATCGTCATGTTGGGAGTGGTGGCGGTCAATCTGCTCATGAGATTCGCTTTCAAAAAGCGTGGCGATGGCTCACCGGCGCTCCGCTATCTCCAAAGCGAAGACTTTCCTGGTTTGATTGCCGATCCGATCAAATTTAATAGCAATAAGCAGCAGATTATCCGTGGCTACCTCTATCACAAACAGCAATTTACAACCTTTAAAGAACTCATTATCTTTGCCCACGGAATTGGGGCAGGGCACACATCGTACACGACGGAGATCAATCGCCTGGCGAATGAAGGATACCTCATTTTCGCCTTTGACTACACGGGCTGCATGTTGAGTTCCGGCACCAGCATGAAAAGTTTGATTCAACCGCTTGTCGATCTTGAACATGGCCTTCGCTATATCGAAAGCCGGCCTGATTTAAAAGAACTAAAGCGCTATGTCGTCGGTCATTCATGGGGTGGGTTCGTAGCCCTTAATTCCCTCCTATTAAAAAATCATCGCATCGACAAAGTCGTCGATATCTCGGGATTTGATTCTCCGACCATGGCTATCGTCGCTAACCATAAGATTCTCTACGCCATCTATCCATTTATCTTCATGCATGGTTTTTGGCGGTACGGTCGCTTTGCGACATACAACAGTTCAAAAGCTCTTAAGAAAGTGAAAGTCCCCGTTTTAGTCGTCCACGGAAAACTCGATCGAGCGGTTAAGCCGCTTGTCTCGGCCGATAAGTTCGCTAAGATCGCTCAGAAAAATAGCAGCATCGAAATCTATTATGTCGATGATCGCGGCCATCTACCTTATGCGAGCAAAAGGGCCGAGGAATACCTTCATCAAGTCAAAGTCGATAAAGCGCTTATCAACCCCAAGTCTCCAGTCGTCGACTACGAAATCGATTACAAATTGATTACCGAAGAAGATGAAGTCGTCATGAAGAAAATCGTCGCCTTCCTAAAAAAATAAGATTGACCGAATTTAAACTTAGTTTATACTTAAAAAGCACGGTGATGGCGGAATTGGTAGACGCGTTAGATTCAGGGTCTAATGGATAACACCATGTGGGTTCGAGTCCCATTCACCGTACCAAATCTCTTTGCTCGAATAGAGCAATCATTGTGCGCTCGTAGCTCAGCCCGGATCAGAGCACAACCCTCCGAAGGTTGGGGTCGGACGTTCGAATCGTCTCGAGCGCGCCAACAACAAATTAAGTGTCACTCGGTGGCACTTTTTATTTATTAGCAAGGATAATTTGGTAAAATGATGATATGAAAATGGATTCGCAAAAAGAAAAGAGTTGTGGGGCAGTTATCTACAAAAGAGATTCTGAGCAGTTTCTCTTTTTGATTTTGCGAATGCACCAAGGCCACTACTCGCTTTGCAAGGGACACGTCGAAGAAGCCGAAGACGAAGTGATGACGGCTTATCGAGAAATCAAAGAAGAGACGAACCTCGACGTCGTCATCGATACCGGCTTTCGCCACCTCATCTCCTATCGGCCGTATAAAAGCCGGCCGAAAGTCGTAAAAGATGTCGTCTTTTTCCTCGCCACTCCATATCAAGAGCAGCTGCGAAAGCAAGATTCGGAAATCGCCTCTTTGCGTTGGCTCGATTATGAACAAGCGTTAGACACCTTAACCCATCCAAGCGATCGCGATGTTCTTAAAAAAGCCTTTGTCTACATTCAAAATAATTTGATAAGCAATCCAAAGGAAGACGATGCATTGCATCTTGCCATACCTTCTCAACGTTTTTTGCCATCGTATTATCAGGCCGAAAAAGAAGCGCACGAGTATTCAAAAGATGAAGCGGAATATATCCTCGGTGAGACCCTTCAAAAAATCGAAAACAGCCGCTTGGGAATTGATTTGCCGCAAGGATGGGTCAAGTCCACGGTTTTGTGGCTCGTCCTCGGCGATGAATTTATTGGCGGCATCGCCATCCGCCATGAACTAACGCCTTCCTTATTGAGGTTCGGAGGGCATATTGGCTATCATGTCCGCAACATCAAGCGCGGCAAAGGCTATGGGACGAAGATGCTCGCTTTAGCGCTTAACTACGCCCGGGATATGCTGGGGCTCACTCGCGTTTTGATAACGTGCAACAAAGAAAATATCGCCTCGAGCAAAGTCATCGAGGCCAACGGGGGAATCCTCGAAAACGAGGTTCTCAACGTTGTCGATGGCGAAATGCGCTTAACCAAGCGTTACTGGATAGATATTAAATAGCATATTTACGACTTGCGTTTGTTTAATTCGTTCGTCAAAAAGTTGATGACGGATTTTCGGGTAATGATGCCGATGAAGTTATCGAAGTCATCGACGACCGGAACGAAGTTCTGGTTGATGATGATATCGACAAGGTCGTCCATGTCCTTATCAGCCGAAATCGGGGTAATCTTTTTAAAAGGAACAATTTTCGAGATTGGATGGCGTTCACATTTTGTGAGGCTAAGGTTTTGGCGCTTAAACTCCCATAAGATATCACCTTCGGAAATGGAACCGACGTATTTACCTTCGTGGGAAATGACCGGAATCGTGCTGTAGTGATGGTATTCCATCTTCTCCAGCGCTTGGCGGATCGTAAAGTCATCATATACATATTCGACTTGAGCTTTCGGCAGAAGATAAAAGAGAATATTCATATACTCACCTCAATTTTTCATTATATGAGGATTTGCCTCCTATATCAAATAATGCTCGTTTTCTTTCAAGAAAGTATTTGTTTTTTTGTTTAGCCGTTGTTTATAATGATACTGCTGCCTGCGTGGTGAAATTGGTAGACGCAATGGACTCAAAATCCATCGAGAGATGATCTCATGCCGGTTCGATTCCGGCCGCAGGCACCAAAATGATTGTTTGATTACTATGTAATTAATGCGAAAAACCCTAGAAAATGCGAATTTCTAGGGTTTTTGCTATATATGAATACAATTCCTTGTAAAACATAGCAATCTGTACGCTTCATCATTCAATTTCAGTCTCATGAACATCGGAATAATCTCTCGATGGTTTCATATTATTATTCCCCCTCTTTTTCTCATCTTGCGAACAAGTGTGCATAAACAAGTAAATTGTGTTAGTATTAACCGTCTTAAATAATTTGCCCGCTTCAGTCAGCAACTAGTCGCGAGTCTCAATTTACTGACCAGAAGGAAAAAAATATGTACTTTGCACAACTAAAAATTAGCGACCCTCTTCTTAGGGCCATAACCGATTTAAACTATGTCGATCCAACCCCCATCCAAGTTCAGGCGATACCGCCTTTGCTCGATGGTTTTGATCTTTTGGGAACTGCTCAAACAGGCACTGGGAAAACGGCGGCATACGCCATCCCGCTACTACAAAAAATCATCGTTAATCGCCCATCTTATCAATTGCCGACTTTAACAAGTCTGATCGTCGCTCCGACGAGAGAATTGGCTGCCCAAATCAGCACCTCGATAAAACAATATGGCAAATACGCCAAAGTTAAGGTCAGCGTCGTCGTCGGCGGGATGGCTAAAGGACCGCAGATCCATAATCTTCATAGCGGCACCGATATCCTCGTCGCCACTCCGGGCAGGCTTTTGGATTTAGTCGATTCTAAATTCGTCGATTTAAGCAAAGTTAATTATTTTGTTCTCGATGAGGCTGATCAAATGCTCGATATGGGCTTTTTACCTGACATCAGACGGATTATCTCTAAGCTTCCAGCTGAACGGCAGACGATGCTATTCTCGGCGACCATGCCCAAAGAAATCCTTTCCCTAGCGGGAAGTCTGCTCAATCATCCGGTCCGCATCTCAATCGGCAGCGTCCAACGCCCGCTCGCGGCAATTTCGCAATGCTTGTATCGCGTGGCAAAGGAAAACAAAGCCGAATTGCTGATTCATCTGCTTAAAGATAACGCTATTTCATCCGCGCTTGTTTTTTGCCGCACGAAAAACGGTGCGAACCGCTTGACCAAAAAACTACTCGAGCAACCTTATAAAACGGAAGTCATCCACGGCAATAAAAGCCAAAACGCCAGAACGGCCGCCTTAAAGAGTTTTAAAGCTCATGAGAGCAGAGTGATGATTGCCACCGACATCGCCGCCAGAGGGCTCGATATCAGCCAAATTTCGCATGTCTTCAATTACGACTTGCCGCAAACTCCCGAAACGTACCTTCACCGTATGGGACGAACGGGAAGAGCGGGAGAAGTAGGAGCGACAATCAGCTTTTGTTCGCGCGACGAATTATCTTTGTTAAAAGATATTCAGAAGCACATCAGCATGGAAATACCTCTAATCAACAGCCCGATCATCTTTTCGGCGAAAGAAACGCCGGTTAAAACATCACAAAGTGCTAGAGCAATAAATTCTTCCAAACCGCAAACCAATGATGTCAAGCCAAGAAATGAAAGCCAACCTCACCCATATGGCAATGTACCATCTCGCCATAATAAACATGATGGTTCATATGGCGCGAAGCAAGCTTCAAGG
>JBAZDT010000044.1:0-6286 GCA_041654325.1 Bacilli bacterium
TGGCGTGCTGAACGAGCAAGAAATCGATGCTCGCTACGAAATATATTATGGTCAATTTATTCAGACCGTGCTCACGAAAGCGAAGACCCTTCTCGGGATGGTTGATAAAGGAATAATCCCTGCTCTATGTCGCACTTTGAGCTTTTATAGCGCATCATCTATTGGTGTCGAGGGCAAAAGCATCGCGATCAATAGACGAATCAGCGAATGTCAGTCGCTCATCGATGAACTCGATTATCACAACCGCCTTCTATCCGAAGGTATTAAAAAAGCCAGCGAAGGCAAAAACAAAAAAGATGTTGGTAAATATATGATTAGTGATATTCGCCCCCTCCTTGATATAATCAAGGATATTTGCAATCAGGCTGAGCACATCATCCCGCGCGACTTTTATCCATTTCCGACGATTCAAGATTTAATTGTGTAACCCTTAAGGAGGAAATATCATGTGTGGAATTGTCGGTGGCGTATCACCAAATCCGATCTACAACTACTTAATTGAAGGTTTGAAAACGATTGAATATCGCGGTTACGATTCCGCGGGTATCGCTGTTTTATCGAACAAAAAAGTCGAAATTCACCGCGTTTTAGGACGCGTGCAAGATTTAGACGAGGCCATTGTCAAACCTCTTCTCAGCCCAATCGGCATCGGTCACACGCGTTGGGCGACTCACGGCAAACCATCAGTGGCAAACGCCCACCCCCATATGAGTTCCAGCGGTCTTTTCACAATTATTCATAATGGCGTCATCGAAAATTTCCGGAACCTGAAAAAGAGTTTAGTGGAAAAAGGATATGATTTTCATAGCGAAACCGACACCGAGGTTATAGCTAACCTACTCGAAGATAACTTCTTGAAAACTAAAGACGTTCTCCTGGCTTTAAAAGAAACGATGTTGCAGTTAAAAGGAAGTTATGCTCTAGCCATCCTTTTTACCGGCGAGATGGATAAAGTTTTCTTCGCGAAAAACCATTCGCCTTTGCTCATCGGGCATGCGGAGGATGGCAATTTCCTCGCCTCCGATTATTTACCGATGCTAAAAGTAGCTTCGCAATTCCTGGCGGTTGAGGACAGGCAATACGGATATGTGTCGCAGCGCGATGTTGCCCTTTATGGTCTTGAAAAAAACGAACCGCTTGCCTTTTCATATCACAAGACAAACCTCAAAGCCCAAGTCCTCGACTTGAATGGTTACGATCACTACATGTTGAAGGAAATTGAAGAAGCCGATCAGTGTTTGAATCTTTTGATCGCCAATTATTACGATGGCGAAAAATACTTGTTTAATCATAAAATGATTAAGGAAATGCAAGAAGCTGACAATATCGTCTTTTTGGCCTGCGGCACAAGTTATCACGCCTGCTTAATCGGCAGTGAGTATATGCGCAGAAGCGGCAAGAGGAGCGATGTCTACATCGCAAGCGAATGGGCATATAACCCCTATTCCTCAGGGAACAAGACAGTGTATATCGTCGTCAGCCAATCTGGCGAAACCGCCGACCTTATTAACTGCATGGCGATTATCAAAAAAATAGGCTCGACAGTCATCACCATCAGCAATACCCAAGGTTCGACTTTGGCGCGGAATGCCAAATACACTATTTTGTTATACGCCGGCGTGGAAGTGGCGGTGGCCTCGACCAAAGCTTATGTTGCCCAAGTGGCGGTATTAGCGATGATCGTCGGTGCATTAAACCGTAAAACCAATGTCGTCGATGATCTCCTTCTCGTCATCAAGGCACAGCGCATAATCATCGAAAACCATCAAAAAGTCATTGAACTAGCAGAGTTCATCGCGACCAAAAAAGATGTTTATTTCCTCGGCCGGGGCCTCGATTATTACTTAGCCCTTGAATGCTCGTTAAAACTGAAAGAAATAACTTACATCCACAGCGAAGCTTTTCCCGGGGGAGAACTAAAACATGGCCCGATTGCCCTCATCGAGCAAGATACGCCGGTCATCGGTTTTTGCTCCGATCCGACAACTGCCGAACAAATGCGCTCGAACATGCATGAAGTCGAAGCTCGCGGAGCCCGCATAATCATCATTTCCTCACAATCATTGAGCCAAACAGGTGATGACTTTGTCGTTTCCGATCTTCCTCTTTACTTAACGCCGCTTATCAAGGTTATATTTGGGCAGTACCTCGCTTACTATGTCGCTCTTAAGCGTGGTTTGAATATCGATAAACCGCGGAATCTGGCTAAATCAGTCACTGTCGAATAAGGCGCATTATTTTCTTATGCATAAAATTAGCACTCGCCACTTGACAGTGCTAAAATTTATGCTACAATAATAGTGCCCCTAAAGGGGAGCACTTAAAAGGGAGGTGAAAATATGAGAAATAGGAAAGGTGAATTAGTTGTTCACGATCCATTTTTCGATGATTTTTTCCCACTTGATCTGTTTAAGACGGATTGGCCGGATACTTGGCATCACAACACGATGAAAACCGACATCGTCGCCAAAGAAGACCATTACGAATTAACAATCGACCTACCAGGTGTAAGTAAGGAAAATCTCGAAATCTCGCTTGAGAAAGGCTATCTCAACATTAAGGCCGAACAAAAAGGCGAGACATCAAACGACAGTGACAACTACCTTCGTCGCGAGCGTTACTACCAATCGGCGAGCCGGACCTTCTATGTCGGTGACGGCGTAGAGGAAAAAGACATCTCAGCGAAACTTGAAAATGGTGTCTTGAAAGTCAAGGTTCCGAAAGAAACACCCAAGATCGAAACAAAAAAACTCATTGAAATTGAGTAACGTCACAACTAAAGGCATCCCTCGAAAGGATGCCTTTTCTTGATGAAAAAAAGCTACCGGAAAAGGAGAAATCCAGTAGCTTTTGAGGTGCGCCGGTTAAGCGCTGCGACGTTTTCTGACAACATAGAAGAGGCCGAGAGCCGATAGGATGATCGAAATTGCCACGACGGCAATAGCATAAGTCTGCGAATTGGTGCTGCTTTCAAAAACCAGATTGGAAGAGAAAACCGCCACGTTATCGCCATCGACGAGCCAGTTATCGGCGGCGAGAATAGAATAGGCATTAATCAGCACTTCATAGCGCGCCCTGGCATCAATGATGACAGAGTTTGTGCTGCTGACATATTCGTCTTTGACCGCGCTTGATAAAGCGAGGTACTCACTTTTGAGCTGTGACCAAGGGATGAGGTTGACATTTCTTGCTTGGCAGCCAGCCGAAGTTTGATCGCGGAAGAAATTCGCGTAGTTCAAAGCGACGTCAGCATCGGATAAAGTGCCTTTTTGGACAATGTCGATAAAGTCATAGTTAATCCATCCGCCATCGTTAGTCGTTCCCGTTAAGGTAATCGTCCGCGAACCAGCATTCATGTTGATGGTGATGATGGCAACTCGTGGGTTGTCCCACCAATAGGTGTGTTGGAAATTAATACTTACCCACGGCCCTTGATCGGCGCGGGCATAAGCGACACTCGTCACGCCGGTGGCGTAGCGTATCGCAAGTTTATAAGCACCGGTTTGGGAAGCGGTGTAGGAGAAAGAAAGGCTGTTGACATTTGATAAATCAGCGCTTATTTCTTGAGGGCCGCTTAAAGCTGTTTTAGTGCCCATATCTTTAACATATGAGGAATTAGACCAAACCGTCGTTCCAGTATCGATATTTCCCCCGCTGATCGTCGACGATTCAGCCTCGACGCGCGTCGTTGAATATGATAGGACTTCATCGTCTTTCAAGGCTAAGGAAACTAAACCGATTTTTTCTGAGTTGCTCGCGCTTTTGGCAATTGTGATCGCATTACTTGTTCCCGCGACGAAGCCGTTTGTCGTCAAAACCGCTGTCGGCAATGAAATTGTCGAAAGAAGGTCATTTGCCGTTTCATATACCTCGACATTAAATGATGTTCCGCCGTTGATGGTGAGCGCGAGCTCGGCTATGCCATCGGTGAAATCCGCAGCATGATAAGTTAAATCAATCGATTTGGCGTTGGCTCCCGCCACGACATCAAATTGCGCTAAAGAAGTAAAAGTAGGGTTTGAATCATACGCCAATTCGGCAGTGTAGACCAAAGTGGCAGGTTCATGGACGGTGCCGTTGACATACTTCAAATACGTGTTTTGGAGGTCGGAGCAAGATGCTGAATAGACCCCTCCAGAAGTGTCTTCGTCGATGAGAGTCACGCCATCGGGAATGACGACCGCGTTGATGACGCCCCATTTCAAAACGGCGACGATGAAGACATTTTCACCCTCGAGCAAGGACACCGTTAAATCATAAACGGTGTTGCCCCAGCCATTATTGGGTAGAGTATAGTCGGCGCTGACTCCGTTGACGAACACTTTGATTGGATATTCGCCAGACGCATAGCGGAGACCAATAGTGTAATTCCCCGCACTTGACGCGTCTAAAATAAGACGCCCATACGACATATCCCAGATATTGGCCGAAAAAGCAGCTTCTTCCCACCTTGTTCCAATGCCGTTTGGCCACCCGCTGTCGTAGCGGATGCGATTCATCTGAAAGACATCTCGGGCCACGTATTCGACGCTGGCAGCTCTAGCTTCATGAGAAGCCGTCTGCATGATGTTGAGGCTGACGCCAATCGACAATAGCGTGGCTAAAGTTCCGGTCGCCAGGATTCCTAGTAAACTCCGATTTTTCATAATAATTACCCCCTTCGTTGGTTATTTATGATAACGGTTGTTATCGAATGCGAAGGAAGAAATAATTCCGTTCCGCACCCGCTTTTTTTAATGGTGGCGTTGATACTGTGCCCTTCGTTTTGAATCACGATTACGAATTCTTCATTCGGGTTCTTGAAGGCCACTGCGAAAACTTTCTTCGAGCCGTGGATGATACTTGATAAGCGATGCGCCTGCGGCTTGATGAATTTCGAAAAATGTCCGATGTAGTAATAAGAAGGGTTATAAATAACATTATTTGTCTGGCGATGGTACATAACAGGCGCTTCGCAGTAATTCTTCGCGTGGTTTGGCCCACCGATTTCGTTGACCACGAGATTCCAATCAATCCATCCTTCAGTAAAATTATTGAAGTCGTTTATCATATTGCGCCCATATAGTTCGCCATGTCGCCATGAGCCGATGTTGCCACTTTGGATATTACCATTTGTCAACTCGACGCAGCCCTCGGTAAAGAGCAAGTGTTTTTCGGGATAAAGGGAATGGACGGTGCTTAAATTGTGATGTTCGTCGCTCACGTACCAGTGATAAGCTAACCCCCAAATGATATCGCGAGCGCGTTTATCAGCAAATGTCTCCTGAGCTCTTTTAACAATTCGGTCTCGATTGTGGTCCCAAGCCAAAATCCTGATCTTTTCAAGATGGGAGGACACCAAGGCGGGATAGAGGTGATTAGCACTGAAATCCCCCTCTTCGTTTGCCGTGTAAAGACAGGATTCCCATTTTTGGGTGGCCTCGGGTTCGTTTTGAATGCTCAAATACGAAAAATGAACATTGTATTCGCGCATGGCAAGCAAATATTTAACGATGTATTTTGCCCACAAATCCTTATACTCCTCTTTAAGCGATCCGCCTCCGACCATAGAATTATTGGTTTTCATGTATGCGGGAGGACTCCAAGGCGAAGCGAGGAGTTGAATGAATTCACCGCGAACAGCGGACGCCATTTGAATGACGGGAATGAAGTATTTCGTTTCCCGTGAAATATCAAAAGATGAAAGATCCATATCACCTTCCCGAACATAAGTGTAAGGATTAAGTGAAAAATCGCAGGAATGGATTGGCACGCGGCCAAGATTATAATTTAGGCCACTTTCGGAAAAATAGGCGTGCATCATCTCGACGACTTTTGAAGGAAGCGCGCCCATAATCGTCGCACACGCCGCCTCGGTGAAAGCGCCACCAAAACCGATAATTTGCTGATATTTTTGATTCGGGAAAATTTCGACAAAAACATCGTTATTGCGGAATTTCGTGGATAATTGCGATATTTTTATCTCTTTCCATCTCTTTTTCCATCTCTTGGCTGTCTGAACTGTTTTAATCATTTTTATCCTCCGTTGCTGAAGACGATCTTTAGGAGGCCTTCCCATGATCGGAAATAGTATTGTCTGCCCTCATAAGCAATCGTTCTGGCAATATTGATAGCCATATCCGTTGTCATATCGCTTTTAACTCCGTCTATCGACAAGACGATGTCATAATAGTTGCCGGATTCTACCAGCAAGCGCAGGTCGAAAGCAAAAACAAATCGTTCATCACTCCCGGCTTGATTTAAGCAGGTGGCGAGAGTTACGTTTGTCGACCCGTTCCAATAGGTG